>CAZKCX010000773.1:0-3043 GCA_964550865.1 uncultured Planctomycetales bacterium | reverse complement strand
GGGGGGGGTAGATTAGTATCGTTGAGTCAGCCCGGTGGGGGCTGAACGGTTACCCCATCTTGAGCACGCGGACCGGCCTCATGTTCTTCGCCGCCGCTTCGACGGCCTGCCTTGTTCGACGCAAGATGTGCTGGACGTACGCCTTGGGGTAGTAGCCGAAGTAGCCGAGGGTATCCACATTCGCGTGGGTATGACTGCTGGCGATGATGACCTGCGTGAAGCCAAGCTCCGCCAAAGACTTCCGCAGCGAGCCCGAGTCCCACGGCGTCAGGCCGAACGCATCCAAGCCAATCAGGACGATCTTCTCCGTCCCCTGCTGGAAGATCACCACGCGAGCCAACACGTCCTCTTCCAGGTAGTAGGGCGCCCGCTTCGCCTCGATGGCGACGTCATCGAAACGCTCCGGGGCGATGCCGATCTCGGAGGTGCCCACGAGGAAGTCGGCGGGCGCGGCAGGTTCCTTGGTCTCTGGGGGAGGCCGGCGAAGATCAATCGTGTCCGGATAGCCGGCGGGGACCCGCCGGTCGCCGGCCTCGATATACACCACGCCGGTCGCCTTCCCGCCCCGGTCGCAGAGGAATCGCAGCCCCTTCTCCGAGTAGTCCAACAGCTCCTGCGTCTGGAAGAGCACCTTCGCCTCCGGCTCGCCCAACCGGGCTAGGATCTTCTCCCGGGTGGAGTAGCGAGGGTCAATCGTGGCCGCCGACACCACCGTCAACTCGCCGTTGGGCCCTTTGAAATCGAGACGATCCGTGACGTTCGGGTCGATGGCCACCGGGTACCAGTCGCTCTGACCATGCCGCATTCCCTCGGGAGGCGGCCCGAGGACCCTTGTGGAATCCTCACGCGTCGATCGGCCCGGCATCAATCCCTTATAGGCGTTGGGTGCGGAATCCGACTCCCCCCAGGCCGCTGAGAGACAGCAGAACAAGAAGGCACAAGAGAGAACCCGGATGAAGGGAGCGCGCACCCCCCTTACCTCGCGATGGTGCATGCCCTGACCCTCGCCGTGAAACATGACTCTTCTATCTTCCAAGGGATACCTCTCCTGCCGTCCTGCCGACCCAACCGAACGGGCAAGCGGGACAAACAGTACTCCTTCGCGGCTATGCTCGCATTGGGAACGCCGACGATCCGTCTGAATCAGGCCTTCAGCTCGATGCGCTCGATCTCGATGCGATTCAGGTCGGCGATACCCAGGCCCTTCTCCTCGCCGTAGGACAGCATCCGCCGCGCCCACGGGAACTGCCAGTTGCGGCCGTGCTTCTTGAGCCAGTCACATTTCTTTCGCTTCTGCTCGATGATGTCCAAGCCGACGGCGTCGATGGCCACCGTGTCGAATCCGAACATCAACGTGTTCATCCTCCATCGAAACTGGGGACGCGAGAGCGGACCGAACTCCCATTGCGGCCTCAGCGCGTCGACGATGATCAGACGCGTCTTGTCCTTAATCCCCGGGTGGCAATTGAGCTCGATGATCGTCTTGCCCATGTCCTTGCCGTTATCCCACGTGTGGAAGTCCCACGGATTGGCGATGCTGCCGAAGTGATTCTTCAGCGAGATCGAGACGCTCTTGAAGTTGATCGACTTGAGCACGGGCAGGTTGATCAGGCAGTCGGTGTGGTGCGTGAAGAGCTTGCGGAGCTTGGCGTCCTTCTCGACATGCGGAATGGGGACTTTCACGATGCTGGCCGCGTCGCCCTTGCACTCGATCCGACTGAACATGAGCACCTTGCTCGCATCGTGTCCTCCGGGGCCGGTCAGCCCGGCGAGGACGGCGCCGCGAAGCTGCTTGCGCGTCTCGATCGGCCGGAAGCCTATCTCGTTCCACTTCGCGGTGATCCGCTCTCCCGGCTTGGCGACGTGCTGCCACGCGTCGCGGATCGAGGTCTTTCCCGTCAAGGACTTCAACCCGACCTGGACCATCTTGGATAGCACGGCCGGATCCACCCGGTACTTCTCGTCCATCACGCCCGGATGCGAGACGAGGAGTACCCGGCTCTTTTCGCGCGGCGTTTGGGCGGCGCGGACCGTCGACGAGGCCAATCCAACAGCCGCCGCCTCGCGCGCGGATTTCGCGAGGAAACCGCGGCGCGTCATGTCTCGCGTTAAGGCCGGGTTTGTGGCGTCGTCCTGTCTCATGGGAAGAGTCCCTCCAGCTCGCCGCGCGGCGCTTCCCGCATCGCAAAGGCCATGCATCCTCCGGATGGAGGCTCCTTCCGGAGCACGATTCCGTCTTTCATCGAAGCACGGTAGCCGCCGGAGGCACGACGGGCATGCCCTGACCTTCTTGCCCATGGACGTGGCCGGGCAAGCTCCTAACGGCAAAGCCGAAACGCCGATGCCATGGATTCACGCCCCGTCATGTAGGCCCATCGCAACGACGGCCCCCGCATGGAATGCGAATCTCCGCCTGCCGAGGACGTCAGTCCATTCTACGCAACGGGGCGCGTGGACCGCAACCGACGGCCAGGCGAGAGCCGGCCTTTGGGTGCATGACGGATTTCGCGGGGGCGCTCGAGGGACCATTGGTCGGCGACAGCAAAGGGCTGCGCGTGCTGGTCGCGCCGAAGGGCCGCCGAATCGTAGCCAAGGGTGGAGCCTCTTCAGCGGCGGATCCCAGGAGTCTCTGGGACACCCCATCATCTGAGCCCCGCCTCACAATCCTCTCGAAGAAGGCTGTTGATGGATTACGGGCGCTGGAGAAGCTACTTGTCATAGCGCTTTCGGAATTCTTGTCTGGCCTTCTCTCGCCGTGCCTCCTCTGCCGGGTCCATCTTGTTGAGGAACCACCGGTGATTGGCCGAGTTGAGTACCTCGTTGATCTTCAGCTCCAGAGCACCGGCGGCCGCTGCCTTCTCGGCGTTGCCCGACTTCTTGCCCGCCTCGACAAGGTGTCGCAGCTCCGGGACGAAATCCGTGTAGAAGTGCTTGGCCACCTCGTACGTGCCGTGCCAGTGCGTGTAGTCCGGGCCCATCATCGAGACACCGTGCCGGGCGCGTCGGCCCTCATGGTGCCAGATCTCGAACCAGACGAAATCCA
>CAZKCX010000772.1:0-3046 GCA_964550865.1 uncultured Planctomycetales bacterium | reverse complement strand
CGGCCGAGCAGCTCGGCCGCGCGCACGCCGATGAAGCGATGGCTCGCGCCGTGGAAGCCGTACCGCCGCACGCCGAGGTCGTCCGTCCACTCCCAGGGAATCCCGTAGACCTGTCGCGACTTCGGGATCGTCTGGTGGAAGCCCGTCTCGAACGCGGCCACCTGCGGGATGTTCGTGAGCTTCACGGCGAAGGCTTTCATCGCGGCCACGTAGGCGGGGTTGTGTGCCGGGGCGACGTCGCTGAATCGCTCCATCTCCGCCATCACGTCGTCGTCGATGAGCGCGGGATCGCCGATCGCACCGCCGTGCACGGCCTTGTAGCCGATGGCCGAGAGCTCCTCGAGCGAACCGAGGCAACCGCGCGTCGGATCGGTCAACACCTTCAGGCAGGCGTCGATCGCCGCGGCGTGATCCGACAGCGGCTCGGTCGCGGAGACCGGGTCCGCGCCGCCCACCGTGACGGACCAATTCGCGCCGTCACCGCCGATGCGTTCGCACCCGCCGCCGGCCAGCACCTGCTCGCCGCCCATGTCGTACAGCTTGAACTTGAACGACGTGCTGCCGATATTGCACACGAGGATCTTCATCGCCCTGGTCGCCTCGAGAGCCCGCGCAAAGACCTCATCGCGGGGAAGACGGCCTCGCTGAGGCCACGATCCCTTACAGATACGTCCCGTTCAGGCCTTCGTGCGGTCGCGGAATGATGTGCGCGCTGACCAGCTCGCCCACGCGATTCGCGGCCTCGGCCCCGGCGTCGACGGCCGCCCGAACGCTGCCCACGTCGCCGCGGACGATCGTCGTGACGTACCCGCCGCCGATGGTGACGCTCTTGACGAGCTCGACGTTGGCGGCCTTGCACATCGCGTCGGAGGCCTCGACCAGACCGACGTAGCCCATCGTCTCGATCATGCCGATCGCTTCGTTCATCACTTGCCTCCCTTGCCGCTGCCGCCGGACTTACCCGAACCGCCGGGGAGCATGTTGTCGAGTTCCTCATGAGGCCTCGGGATGACGTGCACGCTGACGACCTCGCCGACCTTCCCGGCGGCGTTCGCGCCCGCGTCCGTCGCGGCCTTGACGGCCGCCACGTCGCCCTTGACGAAGCTCGTGACGTACCCGCGACCGACCCGGTCGTACCCGATGAGCCGGACGTTCGCGGCCTTGAGCATGGCGTCACTCGCCTCCACCGAACCCACGAAACCGCGGGTCTCGATCATGCCCAACGCTTCGATTGCTGCCATAGATGCCTCCACTGCCGAAACGCGGCACCGTGTAACCGACGTCGCTCGCTGGCGACCATCGGCCGACGACCCGGACACCGGACCGTCGTCGGACAAACAACTCGTCTTACCGTCTATCCGTTCAAGGCCCCGACGCGAACGCGCCCTCAGGCCTTGACCAACGTAACGCTCGTCGCGTGCGGCAGATCGCACGCGTTGCCCTCGTCCGTGTCCAGATGGACCTCGCACTTGAGCCCGTCCTTGATCCGCGCGATCACACCCTCGATGACGGCCCCGCACGTGGGATGCTCCACGAGGAGCCGCATCGGATCGCCCTCCTTCACGCCGTAGTACTCCGCCTCTTTGGGATTCAGGTGGACGTGGCGCTGGGCGCGAATCACACCCTCCTTCAGCTCGAGGTTGCCCTTCGGCCCGAGGATCAGACACCCCGGCGTGCCGGCCGTGTTGCCGCTCATCCGAACCGGCGCGTCGATGCCGATGGCGATCGCATCGGTGAAGCTTAACTCGACCTGCGTGCCCTTGCGACACGGACCGAGGATGCGGAAGTTCGGGATCATTCGATGCCGCGGGCCGATCAACGTGACGGTCTGCTCGCTCGCGAACTCCCCGGGCTGGTACAGCGGCTTGTGCACGGTGAGCTCGGCCCCGGGCCCGAACAAGATCTCCAGGTGCTCTTGCGTGACGTGCATGTGGCGGGCGGAGATGTTCACCACGAGATTCGGTGCACCGTCCGACGGAGCGGTGACATCGCCGAACCGCTTCGTGATCACGTCGCGAACGATCCGCTCGACGTCGCTCCGCGCGATGCGGGACGCAGGGGCGATCATGGGTGGGCCTCCGCGGGTTCCTTGGCGTCTTTCTCCGTTGGGGCGAGGACCAGGTTCACCCCGGCCGAACGCAAGCGCTCCTGCCATTCCGGCGAGAGGCCGTCGTCGCAGATGACGTGGTCCATATCGCCCAACGCACCGATCCGTGCGAGCGCCGCCCGGCCGAACTTCGACGAGTCAACGACCATAAGGACCTCGTCGGCACACTCCATCATCTGCTGCTCGACCTCGACCATCAGGGCGTTGGCGTTGAAGTAACCCTCTTCCGTGACGCCCGCGCAGCCCATGACGGCCTTGTTCGCGTGCACCGTATCGAGCCCTCGCTTGGCGGCCGGCCCCATCGTCACGCCCGTCCGAGGATAGAGGTATCCGCCGACGACGGTCAGCTCGATCTCCGGCGCCATGCCGCACGTGTTGGCGATCGGCAGGGAATTCGTCGCGACCCGCATCGGCCGGCCGATGAGCTGCCGCGCGACCTCGTGCGTGGTCGTCCCGCCGTTGATCAGCACCACCTCGTCGTCCCCGATGAGCCCGGCCGCGACGCGGCCAATCGCCCGCTTCTCGGCCATCGCGGTCGTCTCGCGCGAGGCGAAGTTCAGGGCGCTGAAGCGATCCGAGATGAACACGGCCCCGCCGTGGGTCCGCTTGACGAGGCCTTCCTCTTCCAGGTGGGCCAGGTCGCGCCGGATCGTGGACTCGGACACGGCGAACTCCTTGGCCAGCGAGGTCAGGTTCACAAACCCTTGCTCCGCGATGCGTCGTGTCAGTCGCTGGCGTCGCTCGTCGCTGATCATTCGTGCTCTCTCTTGGAATTATATCGGAAGATTTCTAGCATGCCAAGGAAGTTTTCTGAAGATTCACGGTGACATGCCGTCTACTGTTGCGCAGAAATGATTAGATTTCTGTTAGAAGTGTGCAAGTGGTCGCGAGATGTCCCTTCGCATGTTCGCCGCAATGGCCTCAAAAACCATATTATAG
>CAZKCX010000771.1:0-3047 GCA_964550865.1 uncultured Planctomycetales bacterium | reverse complement strand
AACTTCTGGCCGGCAAAACTTGCGTACGACTTGCGTATGAGGGCTCGGAAGGGCCCCAACCAGCAGATCCCGCCTCGACTCCCACCTCCGAAGTATCCGCTGATCAAGGGCTTACCTAACTGGGCGGTACTGGACTTGAACCAGTGCCCTCCTGCTTGTAAGGCAGGCGCTCTAGCCAGCTGAGCTAACCGCCCTCAACCGAAGTGAAGCGAAAACCACACGAGATGTCAACCTGTGCCGGTCGGCAGGACCTCGCACGGCTGGCCCACGAGCAAGGAACATACCGCCATACTGAGTGGGGTCTTTGACGACACGTGGTTGTCGCAGCTGCTCGAGCTTCGTCAGTCGTTCGTTCAACGCCCGAACGCAGCATTCGAGTCCTATTCGAACGCAAACCAGTTGCCGGCCGTGGCGAAACCCGTGGTTGCGGGTGCCCCCAGCCAATCCTCCCCAACGGGGCGTCGGAGCTCGGTCTCCGAAGAACGCCTTCCGGCGGCCCTTCGAGACGCATGTGCATGTGGAATCGCTTTGCACGAGCGGAGTCTATCGTTTTGGTCGGACGTTTCCGGCAGATGCTGGCCGCTCACATGGGCCTCACCGTGGCACCGACGCGATGGCTATCGTCCCATCGCCCGCGCCATCTCGCGCTCGTGGTCGCGCTTCTTGATCGTCTCGCGCTTGTCGCGATGCGTCTTGCCCTTGACGAGAGCCAGCTCGACCTTGGCCAGTCCGCGCTTGTTGAAGTAGATCTTCAGCGGGACGAGCGTTAGCCCTTTCTGGGTGACCTTGCTGACGAGCTTGTTGATCTCCCGCCGGTGCAGCAGGAGCTTGCGAGGACGCAGGGGTTCGTGGTTGTTTTGGTTGCCCTTTTCGTAGGGTTTGATGTGGCAACCGTAAAGATAGATCTCGCCGCGGTCGATACGCGCGAAGGATTCCTCGAGCGAGGCGTGGCCGGCCCGCAGGCTCTTGACCTCGGTTCCTTGCAACGCGATCCCGGCCTCAAATCGCTCCAAAATCTCGTAATTGAACCGGGCCTTGCTGTTGGTGATTCGCTTGCCGGTGCTTTGTTTTTCCTTCGCCATAGCATAGTTATCTTACCACGCGTTAGGAAGTTTGCAACTTGGCGTGCCGTTTCGTGCTATAATGGGGTGGCATCATGAAAGCGGCGAAAACCAAGGCCGAGAAGCAGGCCTCTCTGAGCAAACGCAAAGAGAGGCATCTGATCAAGGCCGCACAGAACGGCTGCGAGGACGCCGCGCGCCAACTGATTGATGCCCATAAGGAAAGACTCTTTGCCTTCGTCTGGCGGATCTTGCGAGACCACCATGATGCCGAGGAGATCTGCCAGGAGGCGTTTCTGAGAGCCTTCTCCGCGCTGGATACGTTCAGTCAGGAATACCGATTCAGCACCTGGCTGTTTACAATTGCATATCGTCTGTGTCTGAATCATCTCCGTCGGAAGCCGCCACTCTCCGGTGAAGTGGAGTTCAGCGGTTTCGACGGCCGGGAGCAGGACGCCGGCGAACAGATCGCCAATAGCGAGGAAGCCGAGCGACTGAAAGAGGCGGTCTGGAGCAGCGTGGATCACCTGTCGGTGCACCAGCGAGCAACGGTTTTGCTGTTCTATCGCGAGGGGATGAGTTGCGAGGAGATCAGCAACGTCTTGGAGATGCCCGTGGCGACGGTGAAGAGCCATCTGCACCGCGCCCGAAATCGTCTCCGAGAGATGCTCGCCCCGCAATTCGCGTCCGATTGGACGGCGCTGCGGTTCTTCAGCGAAGGCGTCGCGTAGGGTCAGGTCAAAGGAAGGTAGCGCATATCACGGCCAAGCCAGTAGGACGTGGGATGAACTGTCGTCACGCACAACACTTGTTGGACGGGTACCTGGACGGGGAGCTGCCGCCCTCCTTGCGTGCCGAACTCCACGCCCACCGATTGACCTGTTCGGAATGTCAGCGTGCCATGGCGATCGTTGAGGCCGCGACCGATGTGATTGCTTCCGATCCGATGCCACGCCCGGCGCTGTCGACCGGCTTCACGGATCGAACGATGCTTGCGCTCAAGCCGCCGCCGGAACCTCGCGTCCAGCGGATCATTCGCTTGCGTCGCGCGGCGGCGTTCCTGGGTCCGGCGTTGAGCGCGGCGGCCGTTTGGATGCTC
Source organism: uncultured Planctomycetales bacterium (assembly GCA_964550865.1). Taxonomy (GTDB): domain Bacteria; phylum Planctomycetota; class Phycisphaerae; order UBA1845; family JAFGLZ01; genus JAFGLZ01. The sequence goes on along the minus strand of CAZKCX010000771.1, from coordinate 887 downwards.
GTGGTTTCGGCTCTCGACCCGATCGAGTCCACGATCTCATCCCCTCGGACGACGCAGGGCGCGAAGCTCGCGGTCAAGCCGGAGCCGCAGACGAAGGCCCTCATCGTGTCGGCCGACGCGCCGTCGCGGTCGGCCACCATTGTGGATGCATTGGCTGAGGGCTTGCTCGCGCCCGCCCAGACGGCGTGGCAAGATACGCAGCGCAGCACGCGTGACCTTCTTACCGTGGGTCGATGGTTGTTCCGTCCTACAGGTGAGGGGTACGCCGCACAAACGGCCGATGCCACGGAAGAGTCCGAATCCGGCGTGTTGCTTCAGGCCGAATCCATGCTGATGAAGATGCTCGCGCCTGAAGATCGCGGCGACGGTGTGACGGAAGGCCCCGACATCCTCTGACGCAGGCGGGTGTCCTGGGCCATCTCCGCGGAGCGGCGCCTGCTTCCGGCACGTTTGCATTTGGACGATCCTGTCTTGGCAGGCAGTCTCTTCAACACCCGTAGCTGAGCGTACCGTGCGAGAGGATACCCGCGCTTGGATTGCCGTTGTTGTGCTCGGGCTCATCGGAGTCCCACCGAGCGTATTGGCCGAGGCTCCGACGACCAGCCAGACGGCAACGCGCGCCGCATCTCAGCCGTCTAGATCGCAACCGTCCACGTCGCAAACCGCCTCCCTCCTGACCGATACCTTCGCCCACTACATCCCGGCGGACGTGCAAGCCTTTGCCGAGATCCGCGATCTCGCCCGGCTCGCGAAGGAGTACTTGCCGGGGCCCGGGCTCCTCGATTGGACCACGCTGGCTGCGGGCCAGACGTCGCGGCCGGCCGTGACGGTGGAATGGGGGCAGCGGGTCTCGCGCATCCTGGGAATGAGTTTGGAGCAGGCCACGC
>CAZKCX010000770.1:0-3051 GCA_964550865.1 uncultured Planctomycetales bacterium | reverse complement strand
CGCCGCCCGCGGCGGCCTGCTCCGGTCCGGCGCCGAGAAACTTCATGCCCACGTACAGACCGACCCCCTCCAAGAGCATCACCCCGGCAAGGATCCCGCCGAGCATGGCGTTCTTGCTCTTGCCTCCGCCGTCCACGACCTCTACCGGTGCCGCCTGTTCCGGTTCTTCCGCCATCGTCAAGGCTCCGTGCTACTCGTCGAATCCGAACCGACGAGGTCTTCCACCAGCGCCTCGGTCACGAGGATCTCGACGCGCCGGTTGCGTGCGTGCTGCTTCTCCGAATACGCCTGCGTCTTGATCGGTTCGGTGCTTCCGCATGCCACCAGCCGAATCCGCTTCGGATTCAGCCCGAACCGAACGAGCAGCTCCGCCAGGGCCTTCGCGCGGGCGAAGCTGAGCTCCATGTGATCCGCGAACGGGCTGTCCTCCGGCAGAGGCTCGAGCGACGCGTGCCCGCGGACCTCGATCTTGGTCGTGTGCCCCCGGATCTCCCGGGCCATGCTCTGGACGACCTTGATCGCCTCCGGCCTGGGCTTGGCGCTCCCGCGTTCAAACTCGAGGATGCCGCCCGTGATTCGCAGCCCTTCCCGGACCTGCTCGACGCGATACTCTCTTCCCTCCAGGCCTTCCTCATCCGTCTCGCCGATGTTCTTCGGTCGACGCGGAATGATGATCTTCTCCAGCCGCTCCATCATGCTGTTCTGGCTCGGCGTGATCGTCGGAATCTGCCCGTAGCTGTCCTGAAAGCCGAGCGCCTCCTGGATGCTCTTGACGGCCTCGATGAACTGCTGCTTGTTGATCGTGCTCATGGCAACCAGCATGACGAAGAAGCACAGCAGCAGACTCATCATGTCCCCGTACGTCACCATCCACTCGGGGGCGCCCTTTGGTGCGGATTCCTTCTTCTTGCCGGGCATCGCTACCGTTCACCCCGGGAAGTCATCCTACTCCCCGTCTTCCTTACCGCGCTGGGCCGGCGGCAAGAACGTCTTGAGCTTCTGCTCCACGATCCGCGGGTTGTCGCCCGACTGAATGCTCATCACGCCTCGAAGGATGATGAACTTGCAGAGCAGCTCCTCCTGGCTGCGGTTGGACAGCTTGTCCGCCAACGGCAACGCCACCAGGTTCGCCAGCAGGGCCCCGTACAGCGTCGTCAGCAGCGCGACGGCCATGCCCGGACCGATCTTGCTCGGATCGTCCATGTCCTGGAGCATGCAGACCAGCCCGATGAGCGTCCCGATCATGCCGAAGGCCGGTGCATAGCGGCCCACGCCGTCCATCAGGGATTTTCCGTTCGCATGCCGATCGACCAGGGCGTCGATCTCGCTGCTCATGATCTGCTCGATGAGCTCCGGATCGGTCCCGTCGACGGCCATTTGAATTCCGCGCACGACGAAGTCGTCGTCGATGTCCTTCACCGTGTTCTCCAGCGAGAGGATGCCGTCCCGCCGGGCCACCTCCGCGTAGCCGACCAGGTCGTCGATCAGCTTCTTGGGGTCCTGGGCTTGGGTGAAGAGGGTGTTCTTGATCACCTTGGCGATGCCCAGGAAGTCCTTGAGCGGATTCGAGATCAACGAGGCGGCCACCGACCCACCGATCACGATCGCCACCGATGCCGGGTCGACGAAGTTCCCGATATCGCTCTTGCTCATGATGGCCCAGCCAATCAGGCCCGTGCCGGCGAGCAAACCGATGAGTGTTGCGATGTCCATCTCGCGTCCCTATCCGCTCATGTCCGTCGTGGAGGCGCGCTACGCTCCCTGGTGTCTTCATCGGTCCGGGCCGGGCGGGAGTTAACCTCCCGCACCCGGGGACCGGTCGGGCGCCCGAGCCCGGCTACGGCGGCGCGAAGGCCCGCAGGCTCCGCCCGTACTCGACCGCCCGCTCCACGATCTCCTCCACGCTCTCGGCGACCATGATGTGATCGCCGTTCAAGAGCGTCAGCATCGTGTCCGGCGTCTGCTCCACGGTCTTGATCAGCTCCGCGTTCACCACGAGTTTGTGCCCGTTCAGGCGCGTTACCGTGATCACCGATTCATCCCCGGTCGACGGTCCTTCCGCCGTATCCGTCCTGGCGACGGCGATGTCGGCCCCGAGGCCGACCCGTTTCGACGACGATCCGAACGTTATCGGACCTCCCTGCCGCCGACCCCTTCCTCCCATGGCGGCCCGACGGCGGGTCCGTCCACCCCGCCGCCAGGCAATGCGCTCTCTGTCCTGCGAGACCCCGAATTACCGGGTCATCGCCATCAACTCCCGCAGCAGCTCGTCGGAGGTGGTGATGATCCGACCGGCCGCGCTGAAGCCCGTCGAGGCCGTCACCAACCCGATCATCTCGCGGGAGAGGTCCACGTTGCTCAGCTCCAACGCACCGGACATGATGCGCCCGGCTCCCAGGGTCAGCGGGGCCGTAATGATCGCGACACCGCTGTTGGGACCGAGGGCGAACGTGTTGTTGGTCTCCGCCACGAGCCCCTCGGGGTTGGAGAAGTTCGCCAGGGCTACCTGCCCCAGCGTCCGCTGCAACCCGTTGGTGAAGGTTCCGATAATGGTCCCGTCGGAACCCACCCCGAAGTCGCGCAGCGTGCCGGCCGGAAACCCGTCCTGCGTCGTCATGACCAGCACGGACTGCGTCGGGTTCCCCGCCCCGGCGTTGGCGCCGGTGGTCAGGCACGTCACGTCCTGGAAGTCGAAGGCAATGCCCATCGGATCGACCGCACCGGTGTTGTCCCGGTCGACGGCGATTGTCGGGTTCGCCGCCGCCAAGAACTGTCCCAACTGGTCGAACTCGACGATGCCCTGGCCGACGAAGCGGTCCGGGCTGTCGGCCGTGAAGGCACCGCCGCCGTAGGTCCGGCCTGGACCGGTATCGTCCGCCGTCTCGCAGTACCATCGCCAATCGACGCCGTTGCTGTCCTTGACCTCCATCACCATCGTCAGGTCGACGTTGATCGCCTTCCCGAGAGAGTCATAGATGATGAAGCTCGTGTAGATGCTCTCGCCGTCCGCGGCTTTGTCTTCCGTGAAGGTCAGCGGAATACTCGTGGCTC
>CAZKCX010000769.1:0-3057 GCA_964550865.1 uncultured Planctomycetales bacterium | reverse complement strand
TTGCGGAGACGGCCAGGTCGGTGCGGGATTCCGGCGTTGCGACGGTCTGCCGGGCAGCGCGGTGTCCGTATCGCGGGGAGTGCTGGTCGCATGGCGTGGTGACGTTCATGATCCTGGGTGATGTGTGCACGCGAGATTGCCGCTTCTGTGCGGTCAGGCACGGCAAGCCCGGTCCGGCCGATGCAAACGAGCCGGCTCGTCTGGCCACGTCGGCCGCGGAGCTCGGCGCGCGGCACGTGGTGATTACGTCCGTGACGCGGGACGACCTGGACGACGAGGGCGCGGCGCAGTTTGCCGCGTCCGTTCTGGCGGTACGAGAGCGTCTGCCTGGGGCCAGCGTCGAGGTGCTGCCGCCGGATATGCACGCGCGAGAGGATTGCATCGCGACCGTTTGTGAGGCCGGGCCTGTCGTCTTCAATCACAACCTCGAGACGGTCCGGCGCCTGACGCCGGCGATCCGTCCGCAGGCCGACTACGAGCGGTCGCTTGCGGTCCTCCGCCTGGCGAAGCGGTGTCGCCTGGACCTGCTCACGAAGAGCGGCCTGATGCTGGGGATGGGGGAGTCCCGGGCGGAGATCGGCGAGGCGCTGGCGGACCTGCGAGCGGTCGCCTGCGACATCGTGACGATCGGGCAGTATCTCCAGCCGTCGCCCCTGCATTGGCCGGTCGATCGGTATTGGACCCCGGAGGAGTTCGAGGCGGTCGCCGAGGAGGCCCGGGGCCTTGGATTCGCCGCCGTCGTGGCCGGCCCGTTCGTGCGGTCGAGCTACAACGCGGCCGAGGCCTTCGAGGAGGTACGCGCGAAGCGATCGTCCTTCTCGGAACGACCTGCCAGCGTGCCGTCCTCCGAGCCGGCGCGTTCGGGGGGCGATGGCCGCGGTGTTCAGGAGAAGACGGACCGGGCTGAGGACCGGGAGAAGACCGACCGGGCTGAGGACAGCCCGGCTCTGAAAGGGAGGCGCGAAAGGGAAGGCGCTGAAAGGGTGCCTTTGAAAGGGTGCCTTTGAAAGAGTGTGTTTGAAAGGGTGTCTTTGAAAGGGAGCCTTGGAAAGAGGAGCTTCCGAAGGGGAGGTTCGAACGAGAGGCTCTGGAAGCGAGGCCCGACGTGCCGGTATCGATGAAGGAAGCGCGGTGATGGACGCACTGGCGGAGAAGCTGGCGGGCAGATTCGTCGTCTTCGACGGCCCCGACGGCTGCGGGAAGACGACGCAGCTGGATCGCCTCCGGGAGAACCTGGAGGCACAGCGCCAGGATGTCGTCCGCACGCGCGATCCGGGCGGGACGGAGATCGGCGAGGCGATTCGCGGCATTCTTCTCGGCGATCACCTGCACGGCATGGATGTCCGCTGCGAGGCGCTGCTCTTCATGGCCAGCCGGGCGCAGCTCGTCTCGGAGATCGTCCGACCCGCACTCACCGAAGGCAAGACGGTCTTGTGCGATCGGTTCATCTCCTCGACGTGTGCGTACCAGGCGGCGGCCGGCTACGACCCGGCCGCCATCATCGAGCTCGGGAAGCTCGCCGTTCGCGCGCTGTGGCCCGACGTGACGGTGGTCCTGGACATCCCGGCGGACGTCGGTCTGGAACGTGCACGCGCGCGCACGGCCCAGGCGGTGGAGGCACTGGAACAGGAGGAGGGCGCCGCGAGCAGCTCGAGTGAATCGTCCGATTCAATGGAGGAGCGCCCGTTGGACTTCCATCGCAGGGTCCGCGATCTTTTTCGCCGTCTGCCGGAGATCTATCCCAAGCCGGTTGTCGTCGTCGACGCAGCGGGGACACAAGACGAGGTTCAGGCGCGCGTGATGAAGGCGTTGTGTGATGCCGATTTCTGACGTACACCATCAGCCGCGAGCACAGCGGATCTTGCAGCGGGCTCGCAGCAGCAACCGCCTGCCGCATGCGTACATCTTCCATGGCCCCGAGGGCGTGGGCAAGGAGATGCTCGCCATGCGCTTCGCACAGCTTCTGCTCTGCGAGGATCCCCAGTCCTTGGATCCCCCCGACGAGGCGGACGACGGCTCCGGCATCGCCTGGCAGGACGCCTGTGGCGTCTGCCAAGAATGCCGGCTCTTCGCCGCGGACACCCATCCCGACATGCAGATCGTTCACAAGACGCTCAACCGTTATCACCCCGCGCCGGAGGTTCGCAACCGCAAGGCCATCGACTTGAGCGTCGACGTGATTCGCCATTTCGTGATCGAGCGGGCCCATGATCGACCCTCTCGAGGCCGGGCTCGGGTGTTCCTCATCCGCGACGCCGAAGACATGAGCGTCTCGGCGCAGAACGCCTTGCTCAAGACGCTCGAGGAGCCGCCCGGCGCGTCGTTCCTCATCTTGCTGACGCGGTCGCTCGACCGGCTCCTCCCGACGACCCTGTCGCGCTGTCAACCGGTGCCGTTCGGCACGTTGCCGCGGGAGTTCGTGGAGACCGCGTTGCAGGCGGCCTTGCCGGAGACAGCGGACGACATCGTCCGGTTCCTGGCGGCCTACTGTCAGGGCCGGCTGGGCCTCGCCTTGCGTCTGGCCCGGGCGAACCTCTACGAGAGCAAGAAGAGGCTGATCGACGCGCTGGCGAACCTATCGCGGGTCGGTCCGTCCGGTCTTGCGAAGGTAATTCAGGAGGAGGCGGGCAAGCTCGCGCAGCACTCCATCGAGGAGATGGTGGAGGCGGGGCTGATCGACAAGGCCTCCGAAGCGGCCGCCACGGAACCCACCCGTCGCGGGCTCCGGGAGATGCTGTCCCTGGCGTCGAGCCTCTATCGCGACGCGATCCAGGCAACGTGCGGGCGGGACGACCGGATGATCCACGGCGATCAGGCCGGCGCCGTGCGGCGTCTTGCCTCGGAACACTCGCTCGAGTCGCTCGCGGAGGCCGCCCGCGAGATCTACCGCACGGAAACCGAAATCGCCGGCAACGCAAACGTGACGCTGGCCTTGGAGGGCCTGGCCATCCGGCTGCTGCGACGACGGTCTCCGACCGATCGCGCCGCCCTCCGGCCCGCGCGTGGAGATAGATCATGACCGAATCCAACGAAACTCCGAACGCCCGCGACCCCGAC
>CAZKCX010000768.1:0-3057 GCA_964550865.1 uncultured Planctomycetales bacterium | reverse complement strand
GCTGAGCGCGCCCTCCTTGGCCTTGAGATTCTGGGAACGAGTCTGCAGCTTCTTTTGCCATTCCGCGAGCCGGTGGCTGGAGGCGGCGAGGTTCTGTTGGAAGACGGCCAGGCTGGTCTCAAAGTCTGTGACGAACTTCTCCGGATTCTCCAGCGCGTCCTGGAGCGCCGGCGGCGCGATCGGAGCCTGAAGATTCGGCGCAGGCGGCGAGTCCTTCCTGCCCTGGGAGCGATTGGCGGGCACCGATTCGTCGTCCAGCGGTTCCGAGAGATCTGTCGGTTCGGTCGTGCCCAGCTCGGCCGGCGGTTGAATGGCCGAGTGATCGATGTCGTCCGGCTTCCATTCCGTGGGCTCGTCGTTTGGGGCAGTCGCCGTCTCGGCCTCGCCGTCGCATTGGACTGTCAATTCGAACGAACCGATGCGAAGCTCGTCGCCGGAGTTGATCACCTCGTAGTAGACCTGTCGGCCGTTCAACCATGTGCCCGTCCGGCTGCCGAGGTCGAACACCGCCAGCTTTCCGTCTACGTGGCAGAGCACCGCGTGCGCGAGCGAGACGTCCGTGTGATCGAGACGGAGGTGGCACTCTTCCTTTCGCCCGATCAAATTCATCGCTTGGGTCAGCGTCCACTCTTGGGCGTCGTCCTTCCGGGTGACCTTCACGGCAAAGGGCATTGCCTTCGGATCGCCCGGCGGTTCGTCGTCCCGGGTACCGGGTTGCAGGGCCACCTCAATGTCGATCGGGCCGATCTTGAGCTGATCCCCGTCGTGAAGGAGGTCTAGGTCGAGCCGCTGGCCGGCAACCGTCGTGCCGGTGCGGCTGTTCAGGTCGCATCCCAGAATCTGCCAGCCGGTATTGACGACGACGCAATGTGCCTTGCTGACCTCAGGATGACGAAGCAGGATGTGGGCGGTCCGTCGACTCCCGATCATCGTGACGGGACGACGCAGATTCCAGCTCTTCTCGGCGGGCGTACCCCGGCCCATGGTGATCCGGGCCTTGGGCGCGTTGGCCGGCAGGCGCGGCTGGGTGTATGTCGATGACTGTGCGGTCTTCGGCACGGCGGACGTCCCTTGCGTTGCGCACCGTCCCTGCTGCGCATCCGTTCAATCCTCTCCCCTGGTCTATTGGTTTATCGGTTCGACCCCGATGCGGTTGAAGTTCCTCCGCCGGCGCGGGGCCGATGACGTGCTCGGGCGCATGGACAGGCGTACCGCGAGCCACGGGGTACGGGCCCACAGAAACGTAAGATTCAACAGGGAGTGAGGCAAGAAACGCAGACCGCAAAGTTTAGCCATTTTGACGTCCGATAATGTACCTTCGCCCCACGCTAGGATGAGAGGACCCCAGGGCAGGCGCGAAATGTCCGAACGCCGCCGGTCGCGCCGGCTAGGCGTGTTCGTCGAGGCGCGCGATCTGCTCCGAAGAAAGGCCGCCGGTGGCCTCAAGCACCGTTTGAAATGGGGTGAGGTCCGAGAACTCATGCAGCAGCAGCCGGCTGTCCAGGGAGACGTCGGGGGGACGCGGTTCCGAGAACGCCATGGAGCCGGCCGACACGGGACGAACGCCGTGGGTGGGCAGGCCGAGGGCCTCGGCCATGGCCCAGCCCATCGCCAATCGACTGATCCGCTCGGGTCCGCCGACGTGCACCCGTCCGGCGAAGTCCGAGGCCGCGACGGCCCGGAGCGCCCGCGCGGCATCTTCGAGCCAGAGCGGCGTGCGGAATTCGTCTTCGAAGAGCGTGAGTTCGGTCCCGTCTCGAAGGGCTCGAAGCTGCGCGGCGAACGTCGACGGCTGCGGGACCGCCGGGAGACCGAACATCAAGGCCAGCCGTGCGACGGCGCCTCGCTCGTATTCCAGGACCGGCGCCTCCCCTTCGAGCTTGGTTCGACCATAGACGCTCAAGGGATTCGGCACGGCGGATTCGTCGTATGGGGCGGACGTGCCGTCGAAGACCAGATCGGTGGACGCGTAGACGCATCGCGCGCCCAGATCGGCGGACAGCTCCACAAGGCGCCGGGTTGCCTCCACATTGACGCGGCGAGCGCGGTTCGGGGACGTCACCGCTTCGCCCACGCGGGTCACGGCGGCCAGGTGAACGAGGATCGAGGGTGATTTCGCGCGAAGGACTTCCGAGATCGCGTCCTGCTTTGTGATGTCTATGGGGAGTGTTTCCGCCGGACCGATGCGGACGGTCCTTCGTCCGGAGAGGGCGACGACGCTTTCCCCGGCCTCGACGAGCTGCCGGACCAGCACGCCGCCGAGTAGACCGCTCGCTCCCGTGATGCACCACGTCGTCCGCGCCGACACGATATCGCTCCGAAGCCAGGGACCGGGTGGAAACGTATCCGATCAAGTGGGGTTGAGCCAAGCCATCCCGCCGGGCACCGGATCGATCCGCGCGGGCGCCAAGAGCCGATGGTCGTGGGGGCGGCGGTTTCGCAAGCCTTCCGACCGACGATGAGTGCGTGCTACCCTTCTTGCCCCTCTGCGTCGAACTCGAAGATGGGCATGCCGTCCATGTAGTCCGGCTTGCGGATTCCGAAGCACTGGAGCACGCTCGGGGCGATGTCGATCACGCTGGGGTTCTCCGTCCGGATCTTGAGGTTCGAGAAGAAGATCCCCGGCACATAATACGGGTCGAACAGGTGGCTGCCGGACCAGGGCTTGTCGTTGGCCTCAAAGAGGGCCTTCGGCGCGGCGCCGAGGCAGTTTTCGCTTCCCGCTCGATAGCCCATCGCGAAGCCGACGACGAGGTCGGGGGCCTTCTCGAGCTGCTCGCCGCGGTAGATCTCTCGGGCCAGATAGACATTGCGGATGACCGGCTTGTCGGTCTTCGGATCCCGCAGGGTGCGGAGCCCCTCGGCGATCTCATCGCAGAGCTTGCGGTACGCGCTGCCCTGCTTGACGATGCCCTTGGCCTCCCGACCCTCCAGGTTGACGTAGATGCTGTTGAAGCCGAGCGAGTACGCCTTGGTCTGCGACCAATCGACGTTCTCGAAGAAGGCCTTGCCGTCCTTTCCGTCCGGCGTGTTGAGCTTCTGATAGCCGTTCTCCAC
>CAZKCX010000767.1:0-3064 GCA_964550865.1 uncultured Planctomycetales bacterium | reverse complement strand
CCGACGTCCGTCGAGATTGTCACGACGCCGCGTTCAGCCAGGACGGACCCGAAGCGCTTGTATTGCTTGGCCTTGGCGGGGTCGTAGGGCGTGCGGCGGTTCCCACCGTGGCCGTGAATGCAGACCACGGCCGCTCGCTTGCCCGACGGGGCCTTGGGTCGCGTCAGCATCGCGCGGATGCGACGGGTCGGCGTGGAGTGAAACACGACTTCTTCGAGGGCGTAGGTGCCCTTGTCCTCCGAGTCGACCACCTTGGCCCGAAACGGGATGTCCTTGCCGAGCAGGTCCGTCAGATGGAGGATCTCGAACAGTTCCTTCCGGACGTGCTGTTGCCACTGCCGTGCCTTCTCCGCCGAACGGTGCGTGTATCTCAGCCTTCGAAGCTCGGTCTCGGGGGACGCCGCGGCGGCAGGGGACCCCAGCGCGAACGCAACGGCGATGCCCACTAGAGACCAGGATCGACGTACGTGCATGGGATGTCTCCTCGGGAACGACCTGGACGATCGTATCCTTATAGCGCTGCTCAGCGATACGAACCGTACATGTACTCGTGCAGGTAATCGATCGTCTCGTGAAGGCCGTCGATCTTCTCCTTCTGCTCGGCGGCCTCCTTGGCAAGCACGTCGCCGATCGTGACGATGCCCACGAGCTTGCCTTCCTCGACGACGGGGATGTGACGAATCCGCTTGTCTGTCATGACTTGCCGGACCTCGGAGATGGCCGTCTCCGGCCGGCAGCAGGCGACCGGACACGTCATGACCTGTTCGACCTTTGTCTTGACGGGGTCCATCTGGAGGGCGACGACGCGCGTCAATACGTCGCGTTCCGTGATGATGCCCACCACGTTGTCTCCGTCGGTGACCACCAACGCCCCGATCCGTCGCGCGTTCATCTCCCGCGCGGCCTCGAGCACGGTGTGCTCGCGCCCGATCGACGCGACGTACGGCCCCTTCTTGGCGACGATGTCTTTCACCATCTATAGGTTCCTCCCAGAACATGAGATGCGAGGACTGGCAGTCCCCTTCCCGAGGCCAACACGATCCGGCGACGGTGCCGTCAACCCGACGCCTCCCGAAGGGGCCTGCCGTCGGCCGCAACTTGCCGATGTGTGCCCGCCCGCGATATTCTTCCCGCTCGGAGACTTCGGTTCCCTGACAACATCATGGGGTGTGGACATGGCTTCGGGCAAGACAGAAATGCCGGTATTGGTCGTCGGGGGGGGCATGATCAGCGCGGAGGTGATCCTTCCGACCGTGTTCCAAGAGCAGGCCCGCGGGCTGCTCGGCGAGATCTCCGTCGCCACGCGCCGGGCGGAGCGTATCCGATGGCTTCGCGGGCGGAAGGAGATCGAGGGCTGCACCTTCCAGCCCTATCCCGATCCGGACATCGACGGACCCGATGCCGTCGATCCCGACGCGTACAAGCGCGCGATCGCCGAACTGCCGCCGGAAGGCGTCGTCGTCGTCGCCACGCCCGACCACTTCCACACGCCCGTCATCCTGGAGGCGATCCGAACCGGCCACCACTGTGTCGTCGAGAAGCCGCTTTGCCTGAAGGTCGACGAGGCCCGACAGATCCGGGACGCCGCCCGCGAGGCCGGCATCTACGTCTACACCGATTACCACAAACGGCACGACCGCGCGATCCGGGCCGCCCAGAAGAAGTACCGCGACGGCGCGCTCGGCCAGATGCTCCACGGGCACGCGTGGATCGAGGAGCGCCGCGAGATGCCCCTGCACTGGTTCGCCAACTGGTGCGAGGAGTCGAGCCCGTTCGAGTACATCGGCGTGCACTACGCCGACGCGTACCACTTCATCACCGGCCTGACGCCCAGGCGCCTGGTGGCATTCGGCCAAAAGAAACTCCTACCGTCGCTCGGCAAGGACGCCTACGACACCGTCAGCGCGACGATCGAATGGGAGGACGAGTCGGTCCTCTTCATTCGAACCGGGTGGGTGTGCTCGGAGTTCCAGACCGCCCTGACCAATCAGGGCCTGTGCCTGATGGGCACCGAGGGCGAGTACTGGTCGGACCACAAGGACCGCAACACCTATTTCTGCACGCAGGCGGGTGGGTTCGAGCACTTCAACCCGAACTTCTTCAAGGGCTACTGCGATTGGTACGATGCCAAGCGGACCGAGTGGGTGGGCTACGGCTATGATTCGATCAAGCAGCCGCTGAACGACATCTGGGGCCTCCGCGAGGCCACGGCTGGTCTCGGCGCCGACGACGCCCTCCGCAAGCGTCAGACGATGATCGCCGCGCTGGAGAAGGTCCGCCCGCTACCCGAACAAGCCCTCATCGGCACGGCCATCAACCAGGCCGTCCGCATGTCGTTCGAGAACGACAGCCGCTACGTCCGCTTCGGCGACGACCTGGAGCCGGAACTGGTGTAGGCGGTCCTCACGAATCGGTGCGGCGGTGAAATAGCATCGCTTTGAGGACGCTGGCTTCACGGTGAGATGGCAGTCCGGTCAACTGGCATGTCCGTTTCGGCAAGGCTGGCAGCTTCCGTGTTCATTGATGCAACCCCCGTAATCGGAGCCGGGCTGTCCCCAGTCCGGTCGGACACCCCTGGAGATGGGCGGACTCTTATCGATCATTCCAGTTCCACGTTGGGAAGCGCTGCCGTCGCCGGAGGGAGAACACACAGGTATAAGAACGCCCCGCCACCCGATGCCGGAAGACGGGGCGCGTGTTATTCCTCTTTGGCAAGCCTGAACCAACTACCGTCGTCGCCTTGCCGCAACGGTCAGCCCCAGCATGCCCAGCATCATCGGCAGCATCGGCCCCATGCCCATCCCGCACTTGAACGAGGTGGTGATCTCCTTGTCCGGGTCCATCGTGATCGTCAGTGGGTTCGTGTACCTGTCGTTCGGGTCTACGTCACCGGCCCAGCCACCCCACCACTTGCCTTCCTCGGTAACCTCGACCGTGAGTATTACAGTCGCGTTGGGTTCGTACGAGGACAGGTTGGGCTCGCTGACAACCTCCCCCCATTCGGGGTGAGTAACACTTCAGCCGCCTGCAATGGACGGTCGTGAAAAAGCAGGGAAAAATGCGT
>CAZKCX010000766.1:0-3072 GCA_964550865.1 uncultured Planctomycetales bacterium | reverse complement strand
GCCATCGAAGTTGTTGAGCCAAATACTCCCATTCGGCAACGGCCAATTCAAGAAGCTGCGGACGCGGATCAAGGACCCGCGGGTCCGCCCCGTTTTGGAGTGGCTGTTTCGCCACGGCGCGGACCCGGACATCTTGGTCAACGCCAGGCCCCACATCGGCAGCGACAGGCTGCCGGCGATCTGTCGGCGGATTCGACGGCGCATCGAATCGCAGGGCGGAGAGGTGCGCTTCGGGGCATGCGTAACGGGCTTCGACCTCGTCGGCGGCTCGTTGGTCGGCCTGCGGGTTCGCGAGGGAGAGAGTCTTCGTTTGCAGGAGGGGGGCTCGACCTCGGCCACGCCGGTGTTGTTGGGGTTGGGGCATAGCGCGCGAGATACATTCCGAACGCTCGCGGCGTCGGGGGTTCGGTTGTCCGTCAAGCCCTTTCAGGCGGGCGTGCGGATCGAGCACCCGCGCGAAACCGTCGATCGATGGCAGTACGGTAAGGCCGCGGGACATTCGAAGCTCGGCGCGGCCGACTACCAGGTCGTCGCCAAGAAGGCGGGCGGGCCGCTCGGCGACGTCTTCAGCTTCTGCATGTGCCCCGGGGGACGGGTGGTCCCGTGCAACGAGTCGGTCGGGCTGGTGGCCGTCAACGGGGCGAGCCCGTCGAAGCGGGCCATGCCCAAGAGCAACAGCGGCCTGGTCCTGACGCTCGGCCCGAACGAGGTGGGCGACGACCCGATCGGCGCGCTCGACCTACTGGAAACGTGGGAGCGATCGGCGTTCGAGGCCGCGGGGAGCGACTACCGCGTCCCCGTGCAGCGTGCGGCGGACTTCGTCGCGGGGCGGATGAGCGGCGGCGAGCTGGACGTCAGCTATCCGCTGGGCGGGTCGTGGTGCGATCTGCGTTCTCTGCTGCCGGGCGAGGTCGCCCAGGGACTATGCCGCGCGCTCGAGATCCTGGATCGGCGGATGCCGGGCTTCGCCGGCGCGGACGCCATACTGATCGCGCCGGAGACGCGGGCGTCGTGCCCCATTCGGATCCTCCGCGACCCGGAGACGCGGGCGTCAATCTCGGCGAGTAATCTATTCCCGATCGGCGAGGGGGCGGGCTATGCCGGGGGTATCATGTCATCGGCCGTCGACGGAATCCGCACGGCCGAGGCGATTATGGCCCGCTATGCCCCGCCGCGCTGAGGACCGCCCCGGGTGCGGATATTCTTTGACACCTCGACACATGGGGATCGGGCGGATTGACGACCGTGTGTTGCGGTGGAGAGTGGGAGACGGCGTCTCTGCTGTCCAGCCCCCAACGGGGGCGAAGGACGGTAGCTATGCTTCGAAAAGCGGCTTGAGGCATTGTCGACCAGCGGCCATCCCAATCCGATGTCAGAAGTTGCCCGCACCCGACCGCCGCTCCCCCGTCCGAACGCATTTGAACCCACCGACCGAGATTGATAAGCTTGCTATATGAATATACTGGGGATATCCGCATTCTATCACGACAGCGCCGCCGCGCTGGTCCAGGACGGCCGCATCGTCGCCGCCGCTCAGGAGGAGCGCTTCACGCGCCGCAAGCACGACCCGGATTTCCCCAAGCACGCCATCGACTACTGCCTTTCCGAGGCGGGTATCGCCCCGGAAGAGCTCGACCTCGTCGGCTTCTACGAGAAGCCGCTGGTCAAGTTCGACCGCCTCCTCGAGACGTACATCACGTATTCGCCCGTCGGTGTTCGCTCGTTCATCCGCTTCCTCCCGCTATGGCTCAAGCAGAAGCTGCACATGCCGCGCGAGATGGATCGCGGTCTCGACGGGAAGTACAAGGGCCGGTTTGTGTTCACGGATCACCACGAATCGCACGCGGCCAGCGCGTTCTTCCCCTCGCCGTTTGAGGAGGCCGCTATCCTGACGCTCGACGGCGTGGGTGAGTGGTCGACCGCCACGCACGGCTACGGCCGCGGCAATCGCATCCACGTCACGCATGAGATCCGCTTCCCGCACTCGTTGGGGCTGCTGTACTCGGCCTTTACGTACTACACGGGCTTCCGCGTCAACAGCGGCGAGTACAAGCTGATGGGCCTGGCCCCCTACGGAGAGCCGAAGTACGCCGACGTCATCCGCAAGCACCTGATCGACATCAAGGATGACGGCAGCTTCCGGATGGACATGCGCTACTTCAACTACTGTCAGGGCCTGACCATGACAGGGCCGAAGTTCCATCGCCTCTTCGGCCGCGGCCCGCGGACGCCGGAGACGGAGATCAGCCAACTCGACATGGATCTGGCGGCCAGCATCCAGGTCGTCTGCGAGGAGGTCATGCTCAAGGCCGCCCGGCACGTGCACGAGGTCACCGGCATGAAGAACCTCTGCCTGGCCGGCGGCGTCGCGCTCAACTGCGTCGGCAACGGCAAGATCCTCCGCGAGGGGCCGTTCGAGAACATTTGGATCCAACCGGCCGCCGGCGACGCCGGTGGGGCGTTGGGCGTGGCCTTGTTCATCTGGCATCAGCTGCTCGACAAGCCGCGGGAGGCCCGCACGAGCGACGTCCAACTCGGCTCGCTGCTGGGCCCGGGCTACGACAGCGATCGCATTCGGGCGTTCCTCGACTCGGTTGGAGCGACGTACCACACCATCGAAGACGAGGACGAGCTGCTTGATCGCGTCAGCGGGCTGATGGCCGAGGAAAAGGTCGTCGGCTGGTTCCACGACCGCATGGAATTCGGACCCCGCGCGCTCGGCTCGCGGAGCATCATCGGCGACGCCCGCAGCGAGGCCATGCAGAAGGTGATGAACCTGAAGATCAAGTTCCGCGAGTCGTTCCGGCCCTTCGCGCCGTGCGTGCTGCGCGAACGCGTAGCCGACTACTTCGACATGCGTCCGAACGAGGACAGCCCCTACATGCTGCTCGTCGCGCCGGTGCGCAAGGAGCAGCGGCTCGACGTCGACGGACAGGCCGACAAGCTCCGTGGGCTCGAGAAGCTCGCGCTTAAGCGGTCCACCGTGCCGGCCATCACCCACGTGGATTACTCGGCCCGGGTCCAGACCGTCGACCCCGACCGCCACGGGCGCTACTATCGGCTGATGAAGCG
>CAZKCX010000765.1:0-3080 GCA_964550865.1 uncultured Planctomycetales bacterium | reverse complement strand
AAGGATTGGATCGTCTTCAAGGCATTCGGGCCTGCGAAGGGCTACTGGCGCAACCGCGTTCAAGGACCGGTCGTTATCGACCATCCTACGAAGCCCGGCGCGAAGGTCCTTCATATCCGTCGACCGGACGAGAAGAACCCAGACGGCGCGGTCTGGAACTTCCCCATCGGAGCGGCCGGAACTCTGACGTTGCGCGTCATGCTCAACCAGGGCTTCGGCGGCGGCAGCATCGCGCTGAACGACCACTGCTTCAACCCATGCGACGACAACGGAGAGCGGGCGGCCATCTTCCGCGTGCCAATCAAAAAGGACGGACAGTTCGGGAGCGGTCCGAAACTCGAGCCCGGGCGTTGGTACACCTTAACATTCAACTGGGACCTGTCGAGGCGAGGGTGTGCGGTCACGGTCGACGGCAAGAAGGCCGGCACGCTCAGGCAGCGGAACCCGACCGGCAACGGCATCTGCTACCTGCGCCTGCGCTCCACGGCGGAGCAGGTGGACCTGGCCGGTTACCTTGTGGATTCCGTGGCGGTGGACATCGCCGATCCCGTCGCCCCGGCCCGGACACACAAAGAGAATATGCTGATCTTCAACAGCTACCACCCGGCGTTCTACAACGCGCCCGCCAAACCCACCGAAGGCGAGAAGGACTTCAAGCTCTTCTGAGGGAGAGGGCGAAAACGGAAAGGCGCGGAAAAGGGGGACAGGCTACTTTTCTATCCCGGTGTCTTCCGAGATCCAGCAGGCCCGCCGAACTCATCGCATCGATCTGACAGAACAACGCATGCTGGTAGAAAAGTAGCCTGTCCCCCTTTTCCATGTCCCCCTTCTTCCACCTCTTCCATCAGACAGGCTTGGCGTCGATCACCTGGCGGATGCGCTGGAGCAGCCCTTGGCGGCTGAAGGGCTTCGGCAAGAACTCCACGCCGTCGTCGAGCACGCCGTGATGGGCGATGACGTCGGCAGTGTATCCCGAGACATACAGCGTCCGGAGTCCGGGCCTCGCATCGGTCAAGGCCTCGGACAGGTGCCGCCCGTTCGTGTCCGGCAGGATCACGTCGGCAAGCAGCAGATCGATCGGCTCGACGTATGATTCGGAGATCGCGCGGGCCTCCTCTCCGCTCGCGGCGGCCAAAACGTTGTACCCCGCTTCCCTGAGGACTTGGACGGTCAGTTCGCGGACGGCGTCGTCATCCTCACAGACGAGAATCGTCTCTGCCCCGCTCAAGGGCGCCTCCGGGGATGGGCTCAGGTGCACGCTTTCGGCCGTGGTCCGCGTCGCCGGAAGATAGACCTGGAAGGTGGTTCCCTGTCCCGGCCGGCTATGAACGACGATGTGTCCATCAGCCTGTCGGACCAGGCCGTACGCCATGGCCAGCCCGAGCCCGGTGCCCGCGCCGGGCTTCTTGGTCGTGAAGAAGGGCTCGAACACATGCTCGAGGGTCTCGGCGTCCATGCCACAGCCCGTGTCGCTGACGGCCAACGTGACGTGCGGACCCACGCGCGACCCGGCATGCGCTTGGGCGTGCGCTGAGTCAAGGGATATCACGTCCGTCTTGAGCGTCAACCGACCGCCGCCCGGCATGGCGTCGCGGGCGTTGACCACCAGGTTCATGATGACCTGTTCCATGTGTCCGGGGTCGACGCGAACCGAGGGCAGATCCCTGGCCGGCAGGACCTCCAGGGTGATGTCTTCCTCGATGAGTCGCCGCAGCAGCCCCTGCATGTCGGATAGCATGTCGTTGAGATTGATGTCGCGGGGCTGTGCGATCTCGCGACGGCTGAAGGCGAGTAGCTGCCGCGTGAGTGTGGAGGCCCGCTGGGCGCTGCTTTCAATCTGGCGCATCTCTTCCGTGATCGGACTGCCGGAGGGAAAGCGCTTGCCCAGCTCCATCATCGCCAGCTCAACGTTGCCGAGGATGGCCGTCAGGATGTTGTTGAAGTCATGGGCGACCCCGCCGGCGAGTTGACCGACCGCCTCCATCTTCTGCGCTTGCAGGAGCTGGGCCTCAAGGCGCTCCCTGTCCAGCTCGGCCTGCTTCCGGTCACTGACGTCCATAATGACGCCGAGCATGCGGACCGCGTTTCCCGCGGCGTTCCGCTCGGCGTCTCCAAACACAGACACCCAACGAACCCTCCCGTCGGGCAGTACAATCCGGTGCTCGATGACGTGCTCCTTCCCCTCCTCCATGCATTGACGGACGGATTCTTGCATCCGACCCAGGTCGTCGGGGTGGACGAGCTTGAGGACTTCCGCGAAGGTGCTGCCGCAGGCTCCGAGCTTGCGGCCGAAGATGGTTCGCGCCTCGTCGGACCAGTAGACGACGTCATTGATGATGTCCCATTCCCAGACGCCGATTCCGGCGAGCCGCTGGGCGAGGCGATAGCGCTCGTCGCTCTTGCGGAGCGCTTCCTCGAAACGTCTTCGCGAGACGATATTGGCGATCAGGAGGAGTACGAGTACGAGGAGGACGGCGAAGGCGGCGGTCGTCCCCAGGATGATCGACCTGTATTCTTGGTAGGGATCGAACGGCTTGTGGATGACGTGGCTTTCTTCCGGGAGGTCCGAAAGATCCACGTGGAAACGAGCCAACTGGCGCCCATCGAAGCCATACCGGTTCGGACTCTCCGTGACGACGGGAATGGCATCGGCGTCTTCTCCCTCGAGAATGCGCAACGCCAACGCGGCCGCCTTGCGGCCGTGCATCTTGCCGCTGGTCAGCATGCCGCCGAACAAACCGTGGCCGAGATAGAACTCCCAAACGCTGTAGATCGGAACGGGGCAGTCTTCGGCTAGGAGTGACAGGTTGTACTCGTGTGAGTAGATGCGATGCTCCGGGTCTCGACTGAAGATGAACACGAACACGATGCTGTCTTTCGGCAGAACCGATACTCGCTTGCGCAGTTCGGGAATCCCCTTCTCGAGCAAATAGTCGAACTGGAGGCGATCGGCATAGTCGCGGAAGACGGCATCGGCCCGTTGCTTCAGCGCGCGCCCGGTGCGTGTCATGTCGGTAATGACGGCAACGCGTTTCGTCTCGGGGTGGAGGCGCATCGCGACGTCCAGTGTGGCGGCGATG
>CAZKCX010000764.1:1025-3099 GCA_964550865.1 uncultured Planctomycetales bacterium | reverse complement strand
GGCAAAGCCATGACCCGCAAGGAGCTAGTAACCGGAGCTAGCTAGAGATTCAGTTGGGGAAAAAGATTTCCTCCGAACGGGCCCGAGGGGGGCTATATGTGCATAAGCGGTGTTTTCATAGGGTCTTGTGAAAGCCTGTTGCCACGAGGTGTTTCTTCCTCCCGCGTGGAGGTTCCGTCGCCCCAAACGCT
This sequence comes from uncultured Planctomycetales bacterium, assembly GCA_964550865.1. Taxonomy (GTDB): domain Bacteria; phylum Planctomycetota; class Phycisphaerae; order UBA1845; family JAFGLZ01; genus JAFGLZ01. Next base: position 2,908 of record CAZKCX010000764.1, on the reverse strand, counting down.
GTGAAGACATTTGAAGGTCTCACTGGGACAGGCTTCCCACCCCGAACCGTCGTAGTGTAGGATCGCGCCTTCCTCGCCCACGGCATAGACGTTGTCCGGTCCCGTGCCGCCCACGCCAAACAGATTCTTCGTCGTGCCGCTCTCCATCAAAGACCACGTGTTGCCGTCGAAGTGCGCGATCGTTCCGGCGTGGCCGACGGCGAAGTAGTCTTCTCGACCGCTTGCCCAAACGTCCCACAGCTTCTCCGTCGTTGGCAGGGGGCTTTGCCATTCCCAGTCGGCGGCCAGCGCGCCCTCGGCCATGCAAAGACCCAAAAAAGCGGCAAGGACCTTGCCGCTTCCCCGAGAGTTGCCACGACGCGTAGCACTTTGCATCCATCGGTCTGCTCGCATGGGACTCGCCTCCCTTCAACAGCATTCTACCCCCTCGGACTCGAGCGGTTGTCCCCGATCTTGCCCGGCGCGGTGGCGCGCACACAGAGGAACTCCTGGGTCTGGCAACGTCAAACGGGCCATCCCGCCAGGGATCGTTGCCGCAGTGATTGCATATCCACGTCCGGGAAAGTCGCATCGAGATTGCGCGAGCCCGGACTCGAACCGGGACGGGTTACCCCACAGGAACCTAAATCCTGCGCGTCTGCCAGTTCCGCCACTCGCGCCACGACCTATCGCTCTTCTACCAACGGTCCCGTGCCGGGTCAATCCGATCCCACAATCCCGCTCCCGTTCGGCATCCGGCCCTCTGAACGTCTCCCGTGATGCTCGTGGCCGCTGCCTGCTTCCCCTGCGGCTCGCGTGGCCTGGGCGCTGACGATACAATGCACGGCTCGTTTCGGTCGCGCCGAACGGCGCACCAGTGTTCCCCGTAGCCTGAGGCCTGCGCCCATGCCAGTAGAACCGGAAAAGCGCCCCTTCCTGTTGATCGTCCGTGACGGTTGGGGATGGAACGACGACCCCGAATGCGCCGACTATAACGCGACCAAAGTGGCCGACACCCCTGTGGACGATTCCCTGCGCGAGACGTACCCCTGGACGCTGATCCATACGTACGGAGAATCCGTGGGCCTGCCCGAGGGGACGATGGGCAACAGCGAGGTGGGCCACCAGAACCTGGGCGCGGGGCGGATCGTCTACCAGCAATCCGTCCGCATTACCAAGGCCATCCGCGACGGCTCGTTCTTCGAAAACGAGGTCCTGAACGAGGCCGTCAAGCACGCCAAGGACAAAGGCACCGATCTCCACTTGATGGGACTGACCAGCGACATCGGCGTGCATTCGCTCTTGGGGCATCTCTACGCCTGCGTCGAGCTCGCGGCCAAGCGGGGCCTGGAGCGAGTCTACGTCCACGCCTTCGGCGACGGTCGAGACTCCCCGCCCGACAGCGGTCTGGGCTACATCCGGGCCATCGAGGCCAAGATGGACGAGATCGGCGTGGGCAAGATTGCGTCGGTCTGCGGGCGGTTCTATGCGATGGACCGCGACGACGCCTACGACCGGAACGCCGAAGCCTATCGCATGTTGGTCTTCGGCGAGGGCAAAAAGGCGGAAACGGCCACCCAGGCCGTGCAGGACTACTACGACAACCCCACGCAGGACAACATGAAGGGCGACGAGTTCATCCGTCCGACCGTGATCTGCCCGGACGGCGAGACCCCCGTAGCGACGATCGACGACGGGGATTCCGTGGTGTTCTTCAATTTCCGGGCCGATCGCGCGCGGCAACTCACGCGTGCCTTCGTCATGGACGAGTTTCCCTTCACCGGAAAGGACAAGACCGGAACGGAGAAGACGCTCGGGTTCGACCGCGGCGAGAAGCTCGAGGATCTCTACTTCGTCACCATCACCGGCGGCATCGTGGGTTATGTTTACCTGTACGAGGGCGG
>CAZKCX010000764.1:0-1015 GCA_964550865.1 uncultured Planctomycetales bacterium | reverse complement strand
CCATCACCGACTACAAGGACGATCAGCCGGTCCACGTCGCCTTCCCCGACCCGCCGGCCATGAAGAACATCATCGGGGAGTACGCCAGCAACATCGGCCTGAGGCAGTTCCGCTGTGCCGAGACGCAGAAGTACAACCACGTGACGTACTTCTTCAACTGCCGCAAGGCCGATCCCTACCCCAACGAAGACTGGGTGCTGGTCGAATCTCCGAAGGTCAAGACGTTCGACGAAAAGCCGGAGATGAGCGCCTACGAAGTCGCCGACAAGGTCATCCCCTACATCCAGAGGGCCCAACACGACCTGATGGTCGTCAACTACGCCAACCCGGACATGGTGGGCCACACGGGCTCGCTCGAGGCGGCCACCCAGGCCGCGGCCGTCGTCGATGAGTGCGTCGGCAAGCTACTCGACGCGCTCCGCGAGGTCGGCGGCATCGCCATCGTTACCGCGGACCACGGCAACTTCGAAATGATGTATGACGCCGAGACCCACGGCCCTCACACCGCCCACACCGTCGGCGACGTACCGCTGATCGTGGTGGACGATCGCTACAAAGGCCACAAGCTCCGCGAAGCGGGCTGCCTGGCGGACGTCATCCCGACGGCCCTCGAGATGATGGGCGTCGACCAACCCGAGGAGATGACGGGACGGTCGCTGCTGCAGGACTAAGCGATCCGCGGCAGTGTTGAACCGTCGAGCAGCTTTGCCTTGTGGCCCAGCCGCCGTCGGCTGGGCCTACTTGCGGTTCACGGCCGGGGGCGGCCATGCCACAGTGTTTAGCCTTTGTTCCAGGCGGCTTGGCGGAGGTTCTCCGATCCATTGTCGGATGATCGCGTTCATTGCGAGCGACACGGTGCCACGGGCCCGCCCGGCGAATCCGTTGCGGTACGCTTTCCCAGGGGGGAACACGAGCGGGCAGCCAATTCGCGTCCCCCCACGGCTCCCTCGACAGGGCTCGGGACAAGTAAAGCCATGGGCCACCCACCGGAGAACCCGGCTTCGCCTAGGCTACG
>CAZKCX010000763.1:0-3100 GCA_964550865.1 uncultured Planctomycetales bacterium | reverse complement strand
CGGCGGTCCCATGCGGTCCCTGGTCCCCCAACCTGCGTGACGCCTGAACGGTTACCCCGTTCTTAGATACGGCACTATGCAGACGGTGTTCGTTCCGAGCGGTGTCCGGGAAGGGGGATACAAGGGCGCAGGTCCCTCAGAGGAGTCAGCCGCAGGGACAAGGAAGGGCAGGGGACGGCCAGGCGGGAATTCACGATTCGAGCGCCGCGGAGACCTTCGCCGGATCGACACCCTCGATGATGCGCAAGAGCGACTTCGGCCGGCCATGCAATCCCTCGGGCGTCACGAATCGCTCCACCACGTTTCGCTGGATCATGTCCTTCGGCGTCGAGAACTCCGTGATGAGTAGATCGTCGGTGTTCACCCTGCGTCGGACCTCGGGAATGGCTTGTACATACCGGGTGACATCATCCTCGCTCATCAAGAACGTCTGAAGGACAAGCGTTTCAGGGTCGTACCCCAGGCGTTCGATGTCGGCTGCGACACGAGGTGCTCGCACGCGGTCTAGGAATTCCTCGTACGAGATCCGCAGGCGTCCGCCCTTTCGCGCCAGCAGGATGAGCTCGCCCGCCGAGCCGGTGTTCCAGGCCGTGACGTGCTCGAACACGGTTCGCAGGGTATGGACGATGATCTCCACGTCTTGCTTGGACATCTGGTAGGCGGGGATCCACTGGCAGAACATTCCGCCCTGGCTGAGATGCTCCCAGACCAGCTCATACCAGTCCAACGAGAACAGGCTGGATTGTCCACTGATCCACGGGTTGGACGGCTGCGAGACGATCGCGTCGTATTGCCGGCCTGAGGTCAGCAGGAAGTTACGGGCATCCCGCTCGGCGAGACGAAGCCGAGGGTCTCCCAGGGCGTCATGGTTGACGTGCGAGAAGAACTTCGCCGCTTCGATGACGCCTTCCGAGAACTCCGCGCAGTCCACCACGCGCACGTTGTGCGTCAGGACCGATCCGACGGTCACTCCGCTGCCCAGACCCACGACGAACACCCGATCCGGATCCGAATGCAACAAGAGTGGCAGCTGGCCGATCAGGACTTGCGTCTTCATGTCGTGTCGCGGGCCGGTGCTCGCATCGGTCTTGCCGTCTACGGAGAGGAACCGCACGCCGTCTTCACGCTCCATGACCGATACGGTTGCGGTCTTGCCGGTGTGGTAGTACAGGAGTGCGTATTGCCTCATGGCCATCTTCCAGAGCTGCCACGGGCTTGCGTCGAGCACTTCCTCTCCCTTTCCGGCCACCCGTTCGACGCGGTCGATCAGGTCATAGTACCGGGAGGCGTAGACGTAGACACCGCTGCTCATGATGCGGGGCGACCACGGCTTGACGACCGCGGCGAAGCCGAGAAGAAGGACCCAGGCCGCAGTCCCGAGGGCCACGCGAACTCCAAGTGCGGCTTGGCTATGGACAAGGACCACCACAGTCCCCGCGGTGAGGTTCGCCAGGGCGCCGATGATGATCGTCTTCTGCATGCCTACCGCCGGGATCAACACCAGTCCCCCGAGGGTCGCTCCGAGCACTCCGCCCAAGGTGTTGAGGCCGTAGGCGCGGCCAAGTCGGCGTCCCAGCACGCCGGTCTCATCCACGAGCACATCGCTGACGACCGGAAAGAGACTTCCCAGGGCCAGCGTGGGAACCAGCATGATCAAGGCGGCAAGAAGGAATCGCAGCACTTGAATCTGCGTCCACCCCTCGGCGAAGCCTTCGCGCACGGAGAGGTAGACGAATGGGAGTCGCTCAAAGAGCGGAATCGACAAGATCACCGAGAAGGCTACGATGAACTGCAACACCAGGAAGAGGGTCGCAGGCGCCGCGAGCCCACGGATCCTCGGGTAGAGGGCGCTGCCGAGGGCGATGCCCAACAAGAACGTCGCAAGCATCGTGGTGAAGGCGAACGTGGTCGTGCCGAGAACCATGGTCAAGGTGCGCGTCCAGGCGACCTCGTAGAGCATCGCGGCAGCGCCGGAAATCGCGAATCCCCACGCGATCGCCCACTGCAATCGCGTTTGCCGTTCCTCCCTGGGTTGAACGACAATCGGAGGCTCCTTTTCTTTCTCCGCGAGGCCGCGGCTTGCCGTACGGTGCACGAGCCAGAAGCCGAGTGCCACCCCGAAGTTCGCACACGCGGCAACGGCATTGGAGGCCGAATTCCCCAGGAGGGGCAGAAGTAGATAGCCGGCCAGCATCGTCCCGACCATCGCGCCCAGGGTATTGAAGGCGTACAAGCGGGAAACGGTGACGGCCACGCATGCTTGCGAGCGGACAAGGTATCGACTGAGGACCGGCAGCGTCGCCCCCATCAGACATGTGGGAACCAGGAACACGAGGAACGCAAGCGCCAGGCGGACATGCGTCGAAGCGAATGCGCCGGCTTCCGCAACGCGGCAAAGCGAGATGTACAGATTCTCTTGTAGCTGCAAGATCCATGGAAGCAGGAGCGCATACGAGCCGATGGCCACTTCCAGCAGCACATAGCATCGAGCCAGGCCGTCCTCCCCGAGTCGGTCTGCCACCTTGCCCAACAGCCAGGAGCCTAGCCCCAATCCAAGCATGAACGCCGCGAGGATGACGGTGACGGCGTGCGTCGAGGCGCCGAGGACCAGCGTGGTCTCCCGGACCCAGACGACCTCATACACCAGACCTGCGGCACCAGAGAGGGCGAACAGGCAATAGAGGAGGATTCGGTACGCGCTGAGGGAGGTTGGGCGATCTCCGGGTACGGGCTGAGCAGGCATGTCGAGGCTCTCGTTTTCCGGTGCGATCACGCCCTCGCTCACGGGGCGTCAAACCTGCCGGGCCAAAGAAAGAGGCAAGCGGAGGATCTCGTCGTCGACGCGCGCCGACCCTCCTGCACGCAGCAGGCTCCGAGGCGGCAGGTGGAGGCTCAGGGCACCAAGTGCACGGCACGGGCATCCCCGCCGGCGAGCGCCGCGGTCGACGGGGCCGGTTGGCTCCGGAGAGCCAGCCTTGCAGCCTCCACGCGCCACTCCAGGCAAGGCCCTGTTGGTGTCCGTCATCCTCTCTTGGGAAGAGATCCTCCCGGCGTACACTTTGGGGGAGATCGTCAAGAAGCGGCAACGGCGCCAGCGAAA
>CAZKCX010000762.1:0-3105 GCA_964550865.1 uncultured Planctomycetales bacterium | reverse complement strand
GGTCCTGTTCGAAGCTCTCGAGGTGATAGACGATCTCCGGGAGCTTCTCGCGGATCTCCTCCTCGGTCAGGAAGTACTCGTGATGGATGGTGTCCAGATGCTTCGAGACGAAGCGCGCGGCCTCGAGATCGCGGCTTCCCTCGATGCCGACCGAGAACGTGTGGAGCTCGTCGAGGTGCTTGCGCGCGAGCGCGGCGATGATGCTGCTGTCCAATCCGCCGGAGAGGAACGCCCCGACGGGCACATCGCTCATCAGCCGCTTGACGACCGCACGCTCCAGCGTCTCGCGGATGCGGCGGCAATGCTCCTCCACCGACAAGGTCGTGGGCGCGTGGTCGGGCACGTCGTAGAACTTCTTCGTTCCGGCCTCGGTGTGGAACCACGAGCCGGCCGGGAACTCCGTGACGTCCGTGGCGATGCCGCTCAAGGCCTTCAGCTCCGAACCGAAGACCAGTGCGTCGCCTCGGCGGCCCGTGTAGAGCGGTTTGATGCCGATCGGGTCCCGCGCCAAGTACAGGGATTCGGCGTCGGCGATGGCGAACGCCCACATGCCGTCCAGGTGCTCGGCCGTCTCCTCGCGAACCTCCTCATAGAGATGCAGTGCCGACTCACTGTCATTTCCCGTCGCCAGGCGATGCCGCTTCTGTAGCTCGGTTCGCAGCGTCGGGTAGTTGTACATCTCGCCGTTGGCGATGATGGCCAGGTCGCCCGTCTCGTTAAAGATCGGCTGATTGCCGCCGGTCGGGTCCATGATGGAAAGGCGCTGATGGCCGAGCACGCCGTGCTCGTTCTTGTACACGCCACAGGCGTCGGGGCCCCGATGGCGGAGGGCCTCCATCATGACGCGGACGGAGGTTTCGTCATTCCCGGTCCAAAGTCCTGCGATACCACACATCGTGCACTGCCTTTCTGTGTAGTCCTGCGTAATCCCCGGTCGAATTCGTGTCCCCCACCTCTGAAGAGGTGGGCCATCCCTTGGCTGGACGCCCATCGAATGAGTTGCGACACAACACTAGGAGCCCGCGTACTTGGCGTTTCCGCCTTCCTTGTCGATCTCGAAGATTCCCACCAGCCCGTGGCCGCAGCCCTGGCCCTGCTGCAGGCTACAGATCAGATACCGCAGGGCGTACCCGAGCTGCGGTTCGATGATGTTCTCGCGGGGCAGGCCGTAATCCAGCCAGCCGGTTCCGAGCACCACCAGCCGCATTCGCTCCATCATGTCGCGGAGCGCGGGTGGGCAGGAGGTCGGCGGGACGGGCGGGTCTTCGGTGTAGGCCCGCTTCTCCTCGTCGTAGGTATTGATCAGGTGATCCACGTATTTGACCAACGCATTCCAGCACATTTGCAGGTGCTCGAAGTAGTCGTTGAGGAAATCGAAGCCGGGCTTGGGCACGTAGTCGAACAGCAGCGTATGCAGCTCGGTGCGGAGGTTGCCCTCGTGCAGACTGTTGATCGCATTGCGGAGCGACTGGGCGTGCGGGTTGTACTCCCGCGTGTCCAGGTGCCTGCCGCAGAACACGGACCGATCGAACCACTGCAACGGCTTGATCTCCACGCCGGCCCGCTCGCTGGCTTCCGTAACAATCGCCTCCGCCTCGGTGCGGCTCATGAGCCGCAGGGTCAGGTGCTGAAGCTGATCGCGGCGCTTCTCGCGTTCCTCCGGCTCGTAGATGTAGGACACGACGTAATCCATGTTCCTCAACTCCTCGGGTCGTCGCGTCCACAGCGTCTGCCATTCGTAGGAATACCGGCCCAGCCAGTCGCAAACGATGACGGCGTATTTCTCCACGCGATTGGCGATGTCCGCCAACAGCCGAACGGCCGTCTCGTCGTCGTTGTGATGCGAAAACGTCCCGTACGACGTGAAGTACAGATCGTAAGGTTTCTCGTCCGGCTCCAGCGGGAGTCCCTGCGTGAAGTCCCCCGTGCCAAAGACCATCTTGGGCCGATTGCCGTAGATGGACCGCGCCTGCTCCAGCAGGTCGTCGTTGAGGTCCACGCCCTTGTACATGCCCAGGATGTCGTCGGACAGCAAATCGACCTCGATCTGGTTGAGGTCCGCGTCGCGCTGGCGGATGCCGGCGAGCAGCTCGTAGCCGTCGGCGCTGCCGCAGCCCAGATCCATGATGCGCAATCGTCGCATCACCGCGCGGCTGCGGTTGATCAGCTTGTGGAGGTACGGCCGCAAAAAGATGCGCGTGATCTCGTCTTCCCAGTAGCGGCGGACGTTGTCGTACTTTCCCACCAATCCGGACTGCTTCGCGTAATGCCCGCTTTCGACGGCTTCGCTGTAGGCAGGCATCTGCTCGAGTGCGGCTTCTTCGGTGGTCATGACCCTAACTCCTTTCAGACTTCAAGGTTTCCGGCAAGACGTCGGTGATGTGCTTGGCAATTTCCCCTCGGACGTCTTCCGGCAGGTGCTTGCGTGGCCGCTCCAAGATCTCGTGGTATCGGCGATGTGCGGCGTGGAGCGCGCCCTTCTCGTCTTCCAGCGGGTAGGTGGCGTAGACCTCGTCCCGCGTCGGTAGCGGCAGGTGATAGATGTACGTCTTGTGATCCGTCTCCATGATCTCGCGGGCGGTGCCGAGGATCTCCTCTCGGCGTCCCTCGCCGACGTCCGGCTCGACGAGGAGATTCTTGGCGATGCCGATGTGGGCATCGTCCATGACCGCCTGCTCGGGGCAGAATGTGTTCGTCCGCTCCAAGAGCCCGAACGCGTAGTGGATGTACTGGGCCCCGCCGCGCGGGACGTTCAGCAAGGTCAGGAGCTTCTCGACGGTTGCCTGGATGCCCGGCACGTCGGTGTCGCCCACGCCGGCCGTCGAATAGCAGGGCAGCCCGTAGAATCGCGCCATCTGGGCGCAGTCGATGTTGTAGTGCACGAACTCCGGCGCGCCGTACATGTCGTTGAGGTTGTCCAGCCGCGTCCGCACCGGCACGGCCCCGTACAGCACCGGCGCGCCGGGCGAGGCGAGCTGATTGATCGCCACCCCCGCCAGCAGCTCCGCGTTGATCTGGGCGACCATGCCGAACTCGTCGAACGGGCCGGTCGCCCCGCCCATCGGGCAGCTCGAGATCACCAGTGGCACGCCGCTTCGGGCGATC
>CAZKCX010000761.1:0-3115 GCA_964550865.1 uncultured Planctomycetales bacterium | reverse complement strand
GCCGATGGAGACGTAGCCGTCCTCGTAGAAGATGTTCCCGGGTTTGAGGTCGCGGTGGACGATGCCGCGGTCGTGCAGATACGTCAGTCCCTTGGCGATCTCGCGGAGGAAGAAGGCGGCCTTCTGCTCGCCCAGGCCTGCCGGCGACTCGCGGACAAGATCCCGCAACGACGGGCCGGCGACGTATTCCATGATCACGAACGGCTTGCCGTCCTTGTTATAGCGCACGTCGAAGATCGTCACGAGGTGCGGGCTCTTGAGGTTCATGCACTGACGGATGCCGCGGAGCTCGATCTGCTCGTAGCCCTGGACGACCTTGAGGGCGACCTCGCGGCCGCTGTCGCTGACGGCGTAGTAGACCTCGCCGAACCCGCCCCGGCCGACGCCGCGATGGATGGTGTAGCCTTCCAGCGGCTTGTCGCCGTATTTGTATTGGTAGCCTTGCATCGTTCTGCCCTGAGGTTGAGCCCGCTCCGACAACGAACGGACGGCCGGGTCGCCGCGGCGACCTCTTCTCTATGGCTACGTCTTGGTTACGACAAACGCCACCGGCCCCACGCACAGTCGCTCGCCCATCGGCAACCCGCCGCGAGGATCGAGCGGATCGCCGTCGGCCGTCATCGGTTCGGCCACCTTGGCCGTCAGCCCATCGCCCTCTGCCTTGAGGATCATCGGCGCGGTCAGGTCGTCCACGCGTACATGCGCCGAAGCGCCCGGGCCGATCACGATCGACCGGTCCATCAAGATCACGCGCCGCGCGTCCGTGCCCGGCAGACGCATGCCGGCGAGATCGAGCACGGCCGACGTGCTCGCCGGATGGGGACGGGCGAACCGCAATCGACATCGCCGGGACAGTTCGATCTTCTCTCCGCCGGCGAGGAGTATGCGATGGGTCTGCTTGCCGTTCACGCGGACCGGATCGTCGGCCGTGAGGAAGTAGTCCTCATCGCAGCGCTCGATCGTCGCGGTCGGCAGCCCTCGTTCCACGAGAAGGGGCACGTCCGGCGTAAGCGACGACGTGGTCGGTCCGACCTCGATTCGCCGTCCGCAGAGCACGAGAAAGCTGCCGATGCCGTCCATGTGGATCAGAAAGCGATCCGGGAAACGATTCGCGGGGGATCCCTGGGCACCGGTGCCCTCCGATCCGAGCGGCTGCGTTCGCGAGACAGGGCTCTCCGGGCGTCTCGGTTCGTCCTGCACGATGTTCTTCCTGGCCGAGAGAAGACCGATCGGCCCACCTCGCAATGACTCGATCCCTTCGGCGGCTTGCTGCGCGCCGGCCAGGGCCTGATCGATCCACGTGGCTTCGGGCAGCACCGCCTGGAGTTTGCGAAGGACCTCCGCCGCCCGACGCGGCTTGCCCTGATCGATCCATTCTCCCGCCAACTGGCATTGGGCCATGATCCCCGCGAGCTCCTGCGTCTCGAGGTTCTGCTCGGACAGCGATTGAAGCTTGCAGAGTAGCCTGTCCGCGCGATCCAGTCGTCCCGCCTCGATGGAGGAGCGAATCCTTCGGTGGGCCTCTGCGGTCGCCTTACACAGCAGGTCGGCCACACGACCGCTGCCGCCGTGCCGGCGGCGGGCGCGGGCAAGCTCGTCGAGGGCGGTCGCCCAGTCGTCGCCGGCCATCGCCGCCTCGGCGCGGGCGAGTGACCCCTCGGCGGATTGTCGGCGTGCGGCGAGCTCTTCGACCAATGCATCCTTCCGCGTGCCGCCCTCGGCCATCTCGCCGAGTACCCCCTCGGCCATCGTGAGTTCTCCGCGATCGGCGTGCTTTCGGGCGGCGGCGAGGGCATCCGCCTTTCGCCGCTCCGCACGCTGCCGGTCTCGGATCGCCTCTTCGGCTTCGGATCGCAACGCCATCACCTCCGGCGATCCGCCTCCGAGACGCTGGGCCTTCTCGCAATCGGAAAGCGCTTCCTGCGGACGCCCGGCGTCGAGGTGGTCTCGGCCACGAGAGAGCAACGCCCGGACGAGACTGCCGATCAGCCGTTGACCGTGTCGATGCGCTCGCACGTCGTCGCGTCGGGCCAACACGTAGGCCTCGTCAAGGCGTCCGTCGGCCAGGGCCGTCTCGGCTTGTCGAATTCGCAAGATGACCACCGCTACGTCTCCCCGATGCTTGATGCGATCTCACCAGTATACCGCCCTCGGTGCTTCATCTCCCGAGGGACGGTCCAGGTCCGCCGCGGGCCACGACGGACCCGGACCGGGAGGAGGAGCGATTACCGGGTTTCACACGGCGTATGCAAGGCAACTGAATCATGCGTCCGCGTCGGGCTCGTAGGGGTATCCGACAGATGCTCGTCCACCTCGGCGAGCAGCTCGTGCTCGCTGATCGTGTCGACAGGGATCGGCTCGACGAAGCGGGCTTCGTGGGCGAGGACGCGCTCCGCGACGTCCAGTCGCTTCTTGATCTCGCTGATGAGCTTCTCGGTCTTGGCCAGCTTGCTATGATCCATGTCGAACTTCGAGCCGACGGCGCTGGCCTTGACCAGACGATACTGGGCCTCCAGCCCTTCGATCTGCGTTTCCAGCTTGGCCTTCTGCACCCGTGTGCGGTCGAGCATATCCATGGCCGCGTGAAGGGATTTGTCGCGAGCCTCCAGCAGCCGCTGCTTGCCGGCCAAGACGATTTCCGCCTCCTTCAGGGCGTCGAACCGACGGGCCAGCTCTTCCTTGATCCGTTGGCGATCGTAGCGCCGACCGGCCAGGACGATGGTCGCGTCGTCCGTGCTCAGCGCTCCGCGCAAGGAGGCGACGGTGTGGCGGGCCTTCGCGAGCGAGGCTTCATGGCTTTCGATGTCTTCCTCGATGCCCGCCACCTCAACCTCTTCTTGCGCGATCAGGCGGATGTTGGCCTGCATCTCCGGGATGATGTCCTCGAGCATGTCGCGGGCGCGGCGAAGCTCGAACTCGATCGGGACGGAGTCCTTGACGGCCGTCTGGACCGACCGGGCCGAACTCGTGACATAGCTGACCAGGTCCGCGCCGAAGATGAACCCGCCGACAATTCCCGCGAGCAATGTCAGTCCCACCGCGATCTGTAGTCCCTTGAGCACCATGGCTAAGCCTCCGCGAATTAACGAGTTACCTCTGATTCCTGTCTGCGGTC
>CAZKCX010000760.1:0-3117 GCA_964550865.1 uncultured Planctomycetales bacterium | reverse complement strand
TCGAGGACGTGGGCCCTCTGGCGGGCAAAACGCTGGTCGCCACGCATCTGGACAGCTGGGAGGTCGGGGCGCAGAACTGGACCGCCGGCTTTCGCGCCGCGTTTCGGCGGCGGCGGGGCTATGACCTGCTCCGGTATCTGCCGGTCATGACCGGGCGGGTGGTGGAAGGCGTCGAGGTGTCCGAGCGGTTCCTGTGGGATCTCCGGCAGACGGTCTCGGAGATGATCGTGGAAAACCATGGACGTCATCTGCACGACCTGGCGCGGAGGCACGGGCTGTGGCTCTCGATTGAGCCGTACGACATGACCCCTTGCGACGACATGACGCTCGGTGCGTCGGCGGACGTGCCGATGTGTGAGTTCTGGACCAACACCTTCGACACGCGCTACAGCGTCAAGGAGGCGACGTCCATCGCGCACGTCTACGGCAAGCCCGTCGTCGCGGTCGAAGCGTTCACCTCCGGACCGGCCGACGCCTGGCGACTGCATCCCGGGGTGATCAAACCGTTTGGCGATTGGGCGTTCTGCGAGGGCGTGAACCGCTTCGTGATTCACCGCTGCATTCACCAGCCCTTCTTGCAGATCCGTCCGGGCCTGAGCCTCGGGCCTCACGGAGTGCACTACGAACGGACGCAGACGTGGTGGCCGTTCTCCAAACCTTGGCACGAGTACCTCGCGCGGTGTCAGCACGTCCTTCGTCAGGGGCGGTTCGTGGCGGACGTCCTCTACCTGAGTCCGGAAGGGGCGCCCAACGTCTTCCAGCGACCGAGGCCCGAGCCGGTCGGGTACAAATACGACGCGTGCACACCGGAGGCATTGCTGACACGGCTCGGGGTGGAGGATGGGCGACTCGTCCTGCCGGACGGCATGAGCTACCGACTGCTCGTGCTTCCCGAGGCCGCACGGATGACACCGGAGATCCTGGCGAAGATCAAGTCGTTGGTCGAGACCGGCGCGACCGTCGTTGGTGTTCCGCCGTCCGAGTCGCCCAGCTTGTCCGGCCACCCCCAGTGCGACGAGACGATCGATCGGCTCGCCGGGTCGTTGTGGCCGGCGGAGGCGTCGGCCACAGAGCTTGTCGAGCGATCGGTCGGCAAGGGAAGGATGATCCGCTGTCCGACCCGAGTCGGTTCACAACCGAAGGAACACATTGGCGAGCTCGTCGCGCGGGCCCGCTGGATCTGGCATCGCGAGGGTCAACCGGCTGCGTCTGCGCCGCTGGGCAAGCGGTACTTCCGGCGTGAGGTGACGCTGGAGGCAGGTAGCCGGCTCGAGTCGGCCCGGGTCGCGATGACGGCGGACAACGCCTTCACGCTTTACGTCAACGGCCGCGAGGCCCTCGCCGGGGGCAACTTTCATCGGTTGAGCACGAAGGACGTGGCTTCGCGGCTGCGGCCGGGCGCGAATACGCTCGCTGTAGTCGCCGAGAACGGCGGGGGGCAGCCGAATCCGGCCGGGCTGATCGGGGTCCTGGAGGTGCGCTATGCCGACGGTCAGACGGTGATAGTACACACGGATGGCCAGTGGCGGGCGGCAGACCGCCCGCGCGAGGGATGGATGGAGTCGTCAGCGACCGGCGTGTGGCAGGTGGCGATGGAGCTTGGCCCGTTCGGGATGGCCCCCTGGGGAAGGCCTCGGGCGATGCCGCCCCGGCGCGATGTGTACCCGAACGCCGCGCTGCTCACGCGGATCTTGCGTGAAATGGGCATGCCGCCGGACTTTGAGGCCGATGCATCCTTGCGCTTCGCGCACCGGAAGCTCGGCGCCACCGATGTGTACTTCGTAAGCAACGGCGAGGATCAATGCGTGGCGGCGGAGTGTGTCTTCCGAGTTCGGGGGAAGCGGCCCTGGTTGTGGCATCCGGAGACCGGGAAGAGGCGGCCTCTGCCGGAGTCCTCGACGACATCGGATGGGCGCACCGCCGTGCCGCTTCGCTTCGAGGCCGCCGAGGGCTACTTCGTGGTCTTCGAGCCCGACGATCCGGACCCCGCCACGAAGGCAGGAGAGGTCCCCGGCGAAAGAAACTTCCCCGCGCTCGGGCCGGTTGCCGATATCCGCGGCTCCTGGAAGGTGCGGTTTGATCCGAAGTGCGGTGGTCCGAAGGGTACGCTGACTTGGGACGAACTCGTCGATTGGTCGCGGCGGCCTGACGACGCGGTGCGCTATTACTCCGGCGTGGCGACGTATGCCCGAACGATCGAGATCCCCGTGGAGTTGTTGGGACAAGGGCGGCGACTCTTCCTTGATCTGGGTCGTGTGGAGGTGATGGCGGCCGTGATGCTCAACGGGACAGACCTTGGCATCTTGTGGAAGCGGCCCTTCCGCGTGGAGATCACAGGCGCCGTCAGGCCCGGGGCCAATGCCCTCAAGGTGGAGGTCGTCAACCTGTGGCCCAACCGGATGATCGGCGACGACCGTCTCCCTCCGGCCAGCGATCGTCATCCGAACGGGCGGCTCAAGTCTTGGCCCGAGTGGCTGCTGGACGGCAAGCCCAACCCGACCGGACGGCACACGTTTGCCCCGTGGAACCCGTGGACGAAAGACTCGCCGTTGCTCACCTCGGGACTGTTGGGGCCGGTCAGGTTGCTCAAGGCGGAATGAAGGTGGAGAAAAGGGGGACGGGCTACTCTTCTTCGCAACGTGCTTCGCCCTGCTTGGTCAGCGCACTGTGCATCGTGCCGTCATGACGCCTGGTTAAACACTCTGCGGAAGCGTAGCCCCCTTTTCTCCTGTCTTCTTCTACTTCCGGTACATCGCGCGCAGCAGATGGCCAATACCGATATGGCAGAACGCCGTCGATTCCGGATACATGTCCTGCTTCAGCTCGTCCTCGATGCCGTCGCCGTCCGTGTCCTCCACCCAGTTGTAGACGCCCCCTAGCTCGTTCAGCAGACGCACCTGCCACGGGTTCGCGCCGCAGAGATAGCTCACCATCGCCTCGGCCCGGCGGCGGTAGCGCTCGTGCCCGGTGAGCGCGTACAGCTTGGCCAGCGCGTGGATCCAGTGGCCGGTCTTGTAGAAGAAGATGAAGGTCCGCTCAGGCCATCGATAGTCCAAGCGCGCTGGAGCCACGCGCCGGCCGAAGTGGATCGTCGGTCCTGGATACGCCTACGGATCC
>CAZKCX010000759.1:0-3131 GCA_964550865.1 uncultured Planctomycetales bacterium | reverse complement strand
GAAGAGTCGCGCGAAGTCGGGGTTCCGGCACGCCTTCGCGTCGTGGCCCAGGACGGTATTGAACACACGCCCCCGCCCGTAGGTCAGTGTCCACGCGAGGGGTTCGGTTCGACCGCTCCAATCGGAGTCGGCCGTGATGAGTGGCTCGATCTCGGCATCGCCGACCAGCTTGGCGTAGAGCTCGTCGTCGGCCTCGAACGTCGCGTTCACGCCGGCGGTGATCGGATGGTCGGGCTTGACGACCTTCACTTGGAACGTGCCGCGCGGCCCGTGTCCGGACCCCTTCGTCCAGATCCGTCCGATGAGGTTCCGGTATTCGGGCCAGTCGTCGAAAGCGCGGACGGAGAAGTGAAACGAGACGAGACCCTTTCCGCCGCGAACGAAGCGCAGCAGGTTTTCCTGAGCCTTCTTGGTGATGCCGGGCCTCTTCCAGTTGTAGTAGTTCAGCAGGATGACGTCGTAGCCCGCCAGCGCGGCGGAGGATTCCAACACCAGGGGTTCCTCGCTCACGACGACCTCGAACGTATCGGTTCTCTCGAGGTGCGCCCGGAGTACGGCCGTCGTTTCGCGCCACGGATGAACCGGCACGTCGCGCCCCGTGATGATCAGCACGCGGATGGGTTTCGTCTTGTCGGAGGATTCGCCCGCCCGAACGGGCAACACCAACAATGTCGTCAGACTCAGCAGGCAGATCATTGGCTTCATTGCGCACCCCAAGTTGGCGGATAGGGTACGGGGAGGCCGCGTCAGGTTGGCCGATTCTCCCCCGTACAACGGAGACTATACCGGCCATGGGCTTAGGGCGAAAGGGGCCGGGCGTTGATTCCTGGGCGTCGCCGGCGCAAGGTGCGAGCGGGATTCACGCGTCGATCTGGGCGATGCGTTTGGCGTGCCGGCCGCCGTCGAATGGCGTCTCCAGCCAGATGCGTACGATCTCCAGCGCGGTCTCGAGCGGCATCATTCGCTGGCCGAGTGAGATCATGTTCGCATCGTTGTGGCCGCGGGCGAGCAGAGCGGATTCCGGATTCCAGCACACGTCGCGCTCGCGGTTGGCCACGATGGCCTCGCCGTTGCCCGACCCGCCGAGCACGACGCCGCGCTCGCATTCCCCCCGGGCGACGGCCTGGGCGGCCGGTCGGATGAACCGCGGGTAGTCGCACGACTCGGCGGAGTCCGTGCCGAAGTCGACGACATCGTGTCCGGCGCCGGAGAGGAAGTGCTTGATCTGCTCCTTGTACTCATACCCCGCATGATCGGATGCGATGGCAATCTTCATGGCAGTCCCCCCTCAGTAGTGCACGGAAAGGGCGATGAGCAGTTGGCCGCCCCAGTAGGTCGTCAGGTTCGTCGCCCGGGCGGCGGCGAACGGCTTCGTGAAGCGGTTGATTGCCAGGATCAGATCCGAAACGATGAACAACACGGCGCCGACACACCCAAGCACCGCGCCGGCGGTGGCGATGTCCGGCTCGCCGATGCGGACGGCCGAACGCCATCCCATCACGAGGATCACCACGATGTAGGCCGCGACCGGCGCCTTCATCGGACCGAGGTGCTTCCAGAGATAGGCCGCGCAACCCACCCCGAAGATCAGGAACGGAATGGCGAGCGGAAGATCCGACGCCGTCCACGGCACGCCGAGCGAGAAGGCCACGATGTAGAACAGATGCGCGATCAGGAAGACGACGAGACCCGGGATGAAGAAGCTTCGCGGCTCTTCCGGCAGCATCAAGAAGACGTCCCCGGAAAGACTGAAGACCAGACCCACCACGATCAGCCACCGATACGAGGCGTCGGCGTGCGTGGCCGCCAGGGCGGCCGTGATGATCAAGATCGTCGTCAGCGGCTTGAAGAAGTACTTCACGCTGGTGGCCTGACGGTACTCGGCCACGATCTCCACGGCCGCGGTGACGATGATGGCGACGATGAGGGCGACGAGCATGATGAGGTCTCTCCCGGCGTGCGAGGGGAGCGCGCGTGGTCCACGCTTGCCCAATGCGCTACGCTGTGTGCAATCGCTACGTGCGTATTGTGGCGGACTTGGTCTGTAGGGTCCAGGCGGCCTCGGCGGGATGGTCGGATGCCTTACGGCCGCGGGCGGCCGTGAAGCTGGAACGCACGGGTACGATGTGCGTGCTGCGAGCGCCGTCGTGCCAAAGAAACGCACGGGCAAGATGCCCGTGCTACGGAGGCGGGCACGTCCTCATCTCGAGAGGATCCGCGGGCGGGCCCCAACACGAACAAGCCGGTACGAGAGGCTGTCCCGCACCGGCTCGATTTGCCTGGAGCCTCGCGCGCCGGTTTCGCCCAGGCGCTCGGGGAGAGTAGGCTCGTCCGTGATGCCTATCGGTATCGTTCGCCGCGTCCGTCGGGACTACCAGCGACGGCCACCGCCCCCGCCTCCTTCTCGTCGGCCCCCGCCTCCACCCTCGCGACGACCTCCGCGGCCGGGGCCACCTCGGCCTTGTCCGCGACCGGGTCCGCCCCTGCCGGGACCACCACCCCGGCGTCCTCCGCGGTCGGCCCTCGGCCGGGCCTCGTTGACGGTGAGAGCCCTTCCGTCGAGCTCCTTGCCGTTTAAGGCCTCGATGGCGGCGTCTGCTTCTGCCGTGTCATCCATTTCGACGAAGCCGAATCCGCGCGGCTTGCCCGTGAACTTGTCGGTGATGATGTTGACGCTGCTGACGGTTCCATGCTCGGCGAAGAACTCGCGGAGAGCATCCTCAGTTGTCTCCATAGAGAGGTTGCCCACAAAGATCTTCTTCATGGCCAGGGCTCCTGACAGAAAAGGGAACATGAGCGATGGGAGGGCTTGTGGAGGGAAGGTGGCGCCACCTTCTACAGGGAATCCGCCAAGAGCGCTCGGCCATCGTGACAGTGTATTTGTAAGATGCTCCTTTCAGGAATTCAAGCATGAAGAGTGAATTTGGCACGGGCCGACCGCGCGCGACCCCACGGGACCGGGAGACGAGCCGACCCGCGCGACGCCGAGATCGTCGCGTTCGCCTGCATGGATCCCGAGTACTGCATTTGAGAAGCATCGCGACGATATGCCCGAGCCGCTTGTGGCGAGCCAAGTCGAGCCGCCGGATTCATCTGGCGCGGCCGCGCGGCATGAATGCCGCGGCTCGAGC
>CAZKCX010000758.1:0-3136 GCA_964550865.1 uncultured Planctomycetales bacterium | reverse complement strand
CCAGCCGCCCTCGGCTGGGAAACACCCAATGTGGCCCTGCCGCCCTCGGCTGGGGAACACCCAATGTGGCCCAGCCGCCCTCGGCTGGGGAACACCCAATATGGCCCAGCCGCCCTCGGCTCGGAAGCAACCAATGTGGCCCAGCCGCCCTCGGCTGGGGAACGCCCAATGTGGCCCTGCCGCCCTCGGCTGGGGAACACGATCGTTCACGGCCGGGCTTGTCACGGCGAAGCGTAGCGTAGCGAAGCCTGGAGGCGGCCGTGCCACATCAGAACTTCATCCGAGAACCGCGGAGGAAGCGAATCATCTCGGCGGGGCCCAAGGTGCCCGCGTGCTTGCCGAGCACCCGGCCCACCGAATTCAACACGACGAAAGACGGTGTGCCGGTAACGCCGTATCGATCGGCCAGGTCCCTATTCCAAAGGATATCCACGCGGATAAGCTGGTAGGTCGCCAGCTCCTCTTGCACGCGCTCGTCCTTGAAGACTTCGCTGTCCATGTGCATGCACCGCGGGCAGGTCGCCGCGTCGAACAACAGCAGCATGTCTTGACGGTTGTCGCGGGCCTCGATCATGGCCTCCTTCCAATCCCTCCGCCATGGGAGCTTTGGTCCGCAACCGGCAAGCAGCACGCCCGTCACCGACAGCGCGATGATTGTCGACGAACGCAAACTCATGTTCCTGCCTCCGAACCGCGCGACGCGCCACGCCGGTCCCCAAGAGTGCCCCGCGCCTCGCTACGTCCTGCACACGATCCACCCAAGCATGCCCGACTAGTCGCTCCGACGCAAGCACGATCACCGCCGCGCGCTGCGGGTGCCTCGTCATGCCCCTACCAAGAAGGCGCGGACCTCATCGATCGCGCGGATCTCATCCCGCCGTTCGTACAGTGCCTCGATACGCTTCGTCGCCCCGGCGTGCTCCTCCGCGGTCACGAGGGACGACGGTTCGTCCCGCTCGATGCTGCCGGGGGCCGTCATGGTATAGACCCGTCTCGGCGGCCCGGGTTCGGTCGCCTCATGGACGGCGGCGACCGTTCGTTGCGTGCGGCCCCATCCGCCGCGAACGTCGAGGAACAGCATCAGGCCGAACCGATGGAAGGATTCCTCGGGAACGGGATTGTCGCGGCAGAGCTGATCCCGCGCCTCTTCGAGCGTGTCGGCGTGGAGGTTGGTGGCCACCATGTGGCCCACGCTGGGCAACGCGAAGAGATCGGCCAGCACGCTGCCCCAGAGATATGCGTACCAGTGGCCCGCGCCGATCTCGTGACAGATGTAGCACCGGCGCGCGGAGGTGTCCTCCAGACCGCGACGCACGACGGCGTCACGATCCGTCGGCACGAGTGACACGTCGGCCGGCACGAAGTTCAGCAGGGCCCCCATGACGGTCGTCTTGCCCGCCCCGCCGGGATTCGCGCCGACGAGGAACGAGGTTCCCTGGCCGATGGCGGCCAGCAGATAGCCCGCCAGGTCGATGCTGACGGTTTGGGCGTCGATCAGGTCGACGATCGACAGCATGCGTCCGCCTCGTTGGTTGCAGCGGTCGATCTCGCGGCAATGACTGCGAATGCTCTCGGAAAAGCGTGGCATCGTGTTTCCTTCTCTCGGTTGGTTCGGGCGAAACGCGGACGGCACACACGAGCCATCGAAGGTGTCGCGCACCTGGTACCGAGTTTCACAAGTCGTTCGACGATGGACAGGACCGCACCCGCCACTATCGCTGCCCGAGCCGCCGGATTCATCCGGCGCGGCCGCGCGGCATGAATGCCGCGGCTCGGCCATATCGTCGCGATACTTCTGAAATGCAGTGCTAGGTCAAAGACATCGGGTCGACGTCGACGACGACCCGCTTGGCGCGCAGCTTTTGTAACGTCTTGCCTCGGATCTCGTCCAGTACGCGCTGCATGGCCTCGGGCCCTCGCGAGCGGAGGAGCACATCATAGCGATACAAGTTGCGCTCGCGTTGCACGGGGCATCGCTCGGGACCGTCGCAGATCACCTTCGCGCCCGTCCGGACGGCCGCGGCGCGGATCGCCTCGGCCAGCCGCGCACCCTCCGATCGCACCTTGGAGTCGGCGGCGTCGCTAAGGACGATCCGCGTCATCCGCCAGACGGGCGGTAGGCGCATCTTGCCGCGGACGGCCAACTCTTGCTCGGCGAAGGACGTGTAGTCGTGTCGGACGGCGAAACGGATCGGCGGGAGATCCGGTGTCTCGGTCTGGACGATCACGGTGCCGTGCCCCTTGGCGCGACCCGCGCGGCCCGCCACCTGCGTGATGAGCTGAAACGTCCGTTCGCCCGCCCGGAAGTCGGACACCATCATCGTGGTGTCGGCGTTGATCACGCCGACGAACGAGACGAGCGGAAAGTCAAGGCCTTTGGCGATCATCTGCGTCCCGACGATGACGTCAAGCTCGGCCTGCTCGAAGCGTCGGATGAGCTGCTCGTACTGCTCCCCGCGGAGCATCGTGTCGCTGTCCGCCCGCGCGACGCGGGCCTGCGGGAACTTGCGCTGCAGCTCCTCCTCCACCCGCTCCGTGCCCATGCCGAAACGGATCGGCACGCCCCGGCATCCGGAATCCGGGCACGTGTTCGGCACGTCCTCGCGATAGGAGCACCGATGGCAGCGCAGCGTGTTCGATAGCTGATGTAGAACCAGATGCCGATCGCAGCGCGGGCACACCGCCGCCCACCCACAACGGCGGCAGATCACCGTCGAGTAGCCGCGGCGATTCAAGAGCAGCACCGCCTGCTCGCCGCGGTCCAGCGCGGATCGAAGCTGCTCCTCCATGGGTACGCTCAACAGATGGAAGCCCTTCCGGTCCCGTCGCTCCGCGCCCATCTCGACGACCCGCACCGTGGGCATCGGCAGGCCTGCGACGCGGTTCGGAAGCCGGACCGTCTCGTAGTGCTTCAGGCGTCCGGCGTTGTACCACGTCTCGAGCGACGGCGTGGCCGAACCGAGCACGACGGGGATCTTTGCCTGGCTGGCCCGCACGATGGCGACGTCGCGACTGTGAAACCGCGGCGCCTGGAGGTTCTCATAGCTGCTGTCCTGTTCCTCGTCGACGACAATGAGGCCCAGATCCCGCGCGGGCGCGAAGACGGCGCTCCGCGTCCCGATGATGACGCGCTTCT
>CAZKCX010000757.1:0-3154 GCA_964550865.1 uncultured Planctomycetales bacterium | reverse complement strand
CGGCGGGGAAGCTGCTCGTTCTCTTGTTGCAAGTCGCGAGCGTGCACCATGGCGCAGAAGGTTCGGCCTTCGAAGTCGTTCCGCGGTCCTATTTGGATTGCGCTGGGCGTCCTCTTGGCTGTGATGATCGGCCTGAGAATAGGGGCGGGGTGCCAGCTCGCAAGACGGTCGGGTTTCTACCGGCCGGTGGTGGCGGCACCTCCGCTGTCCGTCGATGCCCTGCTCATCCAGTGGGTTGGCCAGACCAAAGCCACCGTGCTGGGGCGCGTGAAGGCGAATCTCCCACATCTCCGGCGCACAGGCGCAGGCATACCCGGCGGCGCAGCCGTCGCAAACAAGACTCACGTTGTTCTGGTGGATCCGCAGAGCTGGTACGAGTGGACTCTGACGTTCAAGAACGGCCGCTTCCTCGTATTCAAGTCCAGGAAGCTGCCCCGCGCGTCTCGCAGGAATCTGTTCGCGGTTCGGCTCAGAGGGGTATACGAGATCGTCGGACTGACGGCGCTGGGTCTGTGGCTACTTCTCCTTCCGCTCTCGCGAAGGCACTTTCCGGGGCATCCGCTCCGCTTCACCCTGCTCTTCGGCCTCTCTGTCTTCGGCACAGTGTCGCTGCTTGCGGCAGGGCGGTACACGGTCTTCAGGGATCCCCTCGCACCGAGTGTGGGCCCGGGCATTCAGGCGGTCTGGCCGCGAATGGGTAGCTACGGCGGCGTGTTGATTGCGTTTGCCGCTCTCTCCTTGCTTTGGACTCTTGTATCTTGGTTCACCGCGCGGCCGGAGGAGGAAGCGCGCCAGTGCGCGCAGTGCGGATACAACCTCACCGGCAACGTCAGCGGCGTCTGCCCGGAATGTGGTACATCGATCCCGTCGGGCCAGCCGTCATCGCACCCGTAGCTCGAAGCATGCGTGTGCCACTGCTGTGTCAGCGATGGACTTGCGCTGCTCGCAGAGCAGCGGCACCAACGGTGAAGTTGACTGTCCCCTTCGCGCAAACCTATCCTTCTGGCAAATCAGGAAGGAGTGCAACCGTGCGGACAACACACGCTACCCTAAGCTGCTTCCATAGAAGATTGAGCAGTGCGTCAAGAGGAACCTCTATCTGGGTGGCCCATGGCTTCAGCCGTGGGGGGCCATCGCCGGCGCGAGGGGGAGGCGAATCCTCTGTCGAATTCGTGTTCCCCACCTCTGCCTCGACGCGGCTCAGCACAAGTGAAGAGGTGGGCCACCCAAGCTTCGTTAACAGTCGGAACATCCTTGCGGGCTGCTTGGCTTTTGCGTTTGTGCTTTCAACGACTGTGAGCAGCGAAGCCGGACAGGAAGCGGCTGGGGGCGCGCGCGGGATCGTCGAGCAGGCCGGGGTCCGCGGTGGGCTCATCGTCCACCTAGGCTGCGGCGACGGCGCCCTCACGGCCGCGATGCGCGTCAGCGAGAGCTACGTCGTCCAAGGCCTGACGACCGATGCGACCAGGATCAACAAGGCGCGGGAACGCCTCCGCGCTTCCGGCGCCTACGGACCGGTCTCGATCACGTCCTGGGACGGCAAGTCTCTGCCCTACGCCGACAACCTGGTCGATCTCCTCGTCGTCAGCGACGACGTGGCCGTCGACAAGGCCGAACGACTCCGCGTGCTTCGGCCCGGCGGTGTGGTTGTGACGATTCGCGCGGACAAGGACGCAGCCATCGCCGACCGATGCGTCAAGCCATGGCCGGAAGAGATCGACGAGTGGTCGCACTACCTGCACGGGCCGGACAACAACGCCGTGTCGAAGGACAAACGGGTTGGACCGCCGCAGCAGATGCAGTGGGTCTGCGGGCCCCGATACGCGCGGAGCCACGAGTTCAACTCGAGCATGGCCGCGATGGTGTCGGCCGGCGGACGGCTATTCTACATCTGGGACGAAGGCCCGCTCGGCCAGCCGGACCCACGGTTTCCGGCCAAGTGGTCGCTCTTCGCGCGGGACGCGTTCAATGGTGTCCTGTTGTGGAAGCGGCGCATGCCGGATTGGGGCTGGCGACAGTGGCATGCGGCGTCCCGGTGGGACGATCCGCGTGAGCGGGCGAAGATGCTGCGGCATACACCGTCGACGCTCCCCCGCCGCCTGGTGGCCGCCAACGGTCGGGTCTACGTGACGCTCGGATACGAAGCGCCGGTGAGCGTATTGGACGCGGCCACGGGGAAGGTGATCCGCACGATCGACGGGACCCGCCTGACGGACGAGATCCTGCTCGACGGCGGGATGCTCATCCTCCGCCGGCGAATCGAGGACAGCCCGCCTGAGCGGGACGTATGGGTCTCGCTCAAGGAGAAACCCCGCGCCCGCGTCGCCGCATTCGACGCCGAAAGCGGGCGCAGGCTCTGGGAGGGCAAGCCCGAGCCGATGGCCCCGCTCACGCTGGCCGTGCGGAACGGGCACGTCTATTACTCGACGTATGAGCGGGTCGTCTGCCTGGATCGCACGAACGGCAAGGGGCTGTGGCGGAGCGAACGCCTGGAGACCCAAATGGGCCACCGGGGAACGTGCGGGACGCTCGTCGCGCACGACAAGGTCGTGCTCTACGCCCCGAGACCGACGAAAGGCCCTGCACACGGCGGGAAGATCCATGCCTTCGCCGCAGACACGGGCAAGCGCCTCTGGACGGGGGCGAGCTACGCCGGGGCCGGCGTCGCCAACCCGCCCGATGTGTTCGTGATCGACGACCTCGTCTGGATGGGCGTCGAGGGCAAGGAGAACCTGCCCCTGAGCTGGAAGCACGCGGTCACGCAGCGGCAAGGGTACGATCCGCTGAGCGGCGAGGTCGTCCGCGAGGTCTCCGTGCCGAAGCTAACCAGCCCGGGCCATCACTACCGATGCTATCGCAGCAAGGCGACGCAGCGGTATCTGCTGCTGCCCAAGCGGGGCGTGGAGTTTCTGGACCTCCGCGGGAAGGAGCACATGCGGCATGACTGGCTGCGGGCGCCGTGCATCTACGGCGTTCTGCCCGCGAATGGCATGCTCTACGTCGCGCCCCATCAGTGCGTGTGCTATCAGGGCGTGTTGCTGTCGAGCTTCAACGCGCTGACGGCCAAGCGCGGATCGCAGAGCGAGGAAGCCGGCGCTCCCGAAAAGAAGGAGCGGCTCGTCAAAGGCCCGGCGTACGGAAAGATCGGCAAGAC
>CAZKCX010000756.1:0-3155 GCA_964550865.1 uncultured Planctomycetales bacterium | reverse complement strand
CGCTTAAGGCCGGCGAGAACACCGTGCTGCTGGATCTGCCCAACGGCGAGCGTGGCCGACTGTACGCCCAGGCGAAGCCGCCTTCGATTGCGTCCATGGCCGAGGCTGCCCGCGGCATGGTCCGCCCCGACATCGCCAAGGCCGCCTGGATCTGGGCCGGCGACACGCAAGCCTGCTACGTGCGCAAGACGTTCCAGCTCGGCGCGATCCCTGAACAGGCTCGCGTCGTCGTCAGCGCCTACAGCGGCTTCCGCCTCTGGATCAACGGCAAGAAGATCGAAGAAGAGATCGGCCCCTGGGCCAATTGGCGCAAGCCCGAGAGTTTCACGATCACGCCGTACCTGCGGGAGGGCGAAAACGTCGTGGCCGTCTGGGGCCAGCTCTACGCCGGCCAGCATGTCAATAAGGGCAGCGAGGCGTTCCGCAGCAAGGGCATCGTCCTCGCGCTCAAGATGCGTCACGCCGACGGCAGCGAGCAGGGCCTCGTGACAGACGCCTCCTGGCGGGGCGCGATCGAAGCCGCCGAGGGCGGGCAGCAACCCGGCTTCGACGATAGCGCCTGGTCTGCTGTCCGCGTCTGCGGTGCGATGGGCGACGCGCCTTGGGGGCTCGAGGTCGTCAAGAACATCGGCATCGTCACGGAGCCGCAGCGCCCGCTCTCGGTCGAGCTCGACTCGCCGTATCTCGTCTGCTTCGGTGAGGTGCCCGGCCTCGTCTATGACGTGGAGCCGAAAGGCGCAAGTCCCGTCGGCTGGTTCCGCTTCCAGGCGCCGCCCGGCCTGGCCGCGCTTTCCCTGCCGACCGACGCACCCTGCCGCGTCTGGGTGGATGGCGTCGAGGCGACCGTCCGCGATCGGCAAGCCGTTGTGGCGAAGCCGCCCAAGAACATCTCGACGGTTGCGATCCGCGTTGAGATGCAGCCAGGCGCCTACGCCGGCGCGGTGTTCACGGAACCCTTGGCCGTCACACTGAAGGGCGGCACGATCCGTCCCGGTCCCTGGACAGACTACGCCATGCCCACGTACTCCGGCATCTGCGCGTACACGCAGCGCGTCCGTTTCACGGATGCCGAGCGGTCCGGTCGCACCTGGGTCGACCTCGGCGAGGTGCGCGTCGTGGCGGAGGTCCTCGTCAACGGCAAGTCCGCTGGTGTGCGCGTGGCACGGCCGTTCAAGTTCGAGTTGACGGAATGGGTGAAAGAGGGCGCCAACACGCTCGAGGTCCGTGTCGCCAACACCATCGCGCCGCACTATACGACCATCCCCTCGACGCACCTCGGGCCCACCGAGTCCGGCCTGATGGGTCCCGTGCGTATGGTGACGAAACTCGCCGGCGATGCCTGGGCCACGTGGGCCAAGGACGAGCAGGCCCGGCTCCAACGGATTCTCGACACGTCCACGCCCGCGCTCGATGCCGCCCAGCGGGCCTGGGAACCTCGGGCGCTCTGGCACGATGTGGACGCGCGATTGCGCGACGGCGTGCTCGAAGCGGAGATCGACCTGCCCGAAGTAACGGGCATCCGCCTCGCGCTCCCGCGCAACGCGGCCCAGGGCCCGGCCGAGTTACCGTTGTTGACGGGCATCTCCGGTACGCTCACGCCGCTGGACGAAAGGCCCCTCAAGGGCCGCACCGTCCGCATCGCCATCCCCGACCGCGCCGAGTATCTGGCCCTGGCCGAGGTGCAGGTCTTCTCCCGCGGCAAGAACGTGGCGCGAGGCGGCAAGGCGCGCCAATCCGCCACCTCGGCCGGCGGCGTGGCCGAACGCGCCGTCGACGGCAACACCAACGGTCACTACTTTGAGAGCCAGAGCGTCTCGCACACGGCCAACCATAGGGCCCCGTGGTGGGAGGTTGATCTGGGTAAGGACATGCCCATCGAGCGCATCGTCATCTGGAACCGCACCGACGGTGGTCTGCAAGAACGTCTTCGAGGCTTCGTATTGACGGTACGCAACGCCGCCGGCGACGTGGTGTGCCAACATCGCTACGAAGAGCCGCCCGACCCGGCCATGACGGTGCAGCTCGGCGGCCCGCGTCCACTGGTCTTCCGTGATGCCGCGGCCACGAGCGCCACTCCCGGTTGTCCCCCTGGCCATGTGCTCGACGACAATCCACGAACGGGCTGGACCCCCCGCACCAAGGCCGACACGCCGCGAGCGATCTTCCTGGCGATCGAGCCCCAGCGCGTCGCGGGCAAGGCCCGGCTGAGGCTCGACCTCGAGACCCCCGCTGCCTCTCTAGCGTTCCAGCTGACCGTTACTGCTGGTCCCGCGCCGCTCTGCGACGTGCCTGACGCCATCGTCGCCCTTCTCGGCAAGCCCGTCGCGGAGCGGAGCGCGCAAGACCGCGCCGCGCTCGCCGCTTTCTACCGGGGCATCGCGCCCGAGCTTGCCCCGGTCCGCGATCGCCTCCGCACGCTCAGGCGTCTGCTCGAGCAGCCGTAACCCGGTGGCAAGACGAGTCAACGTGTCACGCTGTGAATGTTGCGAATAACCATGCGAACGGCGCGTGCAGGGCGGTCCTGATGCGGACTGTCTTGCCCCGCGCGGACTGGTGCGAACACGCGCGCCCCGGTTTCACGTCCATCGTACGCCTCTCCAAGTTCGGATTCAGTGTGGGGGGATGGTAGCTGATAGACCTTGATCCGGGAATCACGCAAGTCCTCTACCATCAACAAGGACGGAGTCTACGGCAGGAACAGGACAGTTCACGCCTCAGGGCGGCGCCCAGGCCTTGGGATGAGCCCGGTTCATTCATGCTTCCCCGTCATCACACGCCAAGAAGGCGTCACACGGCGGATGCGACCGTCTCGATCCGGTACTCGCGGTCGGAGCCGTCGAGATTGAGCATCACCACCTCACCCGCCTGCATGCCCATCATCCGCTGGCTCATGGGGGCCTTATAGTTGTAGATTCCACCATCGAGGTCCGCATCCCATGGGCCGAGGAATGTCATCTCCCGCTCGACCTGGCCGTCGACGCTACAAAGCTTCACCCGGCTGCCCACGCCGACGTGGCCCTTCGGAACGATGTGCGGCTCGATCACCCGCGCCCGTGCAAAATCACTCTGGAGCGTCGCCACACGGGCCTGCAGCAGGTCCCGCTCCTCCAGGGCAAACTTGTACTCGGAGTTTTCACTCAGATCGCCGTGGGCCG
>CAZKCX010000755.1:0-3180 GCA_964550865.1 uncultured Planctomycetales bacterium | reverse complement strand
CTGGCCCTGCACGTCCTTGACCTCGACGACGAGGTACCGTTCGTGCGGATCGAGCGCGAGCGTCGCCTTCGCACCACTGTCACCAAACGTCAGCTCCACCCGGTTGCCCTTGCCGACGATGCGCGTGGCCACATGCTCGCGCCCCGCAATGAGCACGCGCGGCCTGGGCACGTTTGCGCCCCGCGCGCAGTAATCGTGTTTCGTTTGCTTGTGCAGGAAGTGCGCGTAGGAACCGTCGACGGCGATGCCGAAGTCGAGCCACTTCGTCTCGGCGCGCGCGGCGACGTCGGCGGCCGAGACGGCGGCATCCATCAACCCGCACAGGAGAAGAACGACTAGGCCGGTAAGGATGGGGCAACGAAAGGGGGTGGACATGAGTGGATTCTCCGGTATCAATGCGGTCGATAGGGGCCCACACAGCGGCCCGGCCGAACCCGTGTGGCACGGCCGAACCCGTGTGGCACGGCCGCCCTCGGCCGTGACGGATCGAATCATCCGGTCGGGGGCCACAGGAGCAGGTTCCCTGCCCAAGCGTGACCGGGCACTCCGGGCGGGGCCCTTTGTCCCGCCGGCGAATTGCCGGCGGCCTATGCCATTGCTGTGTCAGCAGTGCGTCGTCATGAAGAAACAGTCCAGAAGGCATTGCGCACAAAACAGTGGCACGTAAGGAGCACGGCATCAATGCCGCGGCTCGAGCAGTAGTCGCCGGGCGCGATATCATCGCCCATCGTCGCGCCCCTTGTGAAACATGGTAGTAGAATACCATGCGGCGGTCCGCAGGAAAGCACTTGGCCCGAAAGCGAGGGCAGCATGAGGAATCGAGTCATGATGATGGCTGCGATCGGGACGGTGGCCGCAACCGACGCTGGACACGTTCTACTACCGTACGGGACCGCCGCGCCTGCAGGGTCCCGTGAAGCTTGCGACGTGGTAACCTCCAGCAGCATCGATTTGGCATCCCGCCGCGGAACTCGCTACAATCCTTCGGTTGGCTCCGCGAGGGGGATGCAGGTCGCAATCACGTTCCTCGGGTTGGACGTCGCGGTCGCACACAGCGGGTGGTGGAGAGTGTGAGGTAGGAGATGCCCGGAATCCGAACGGTTCGCGGTACATTTCCCCTGTGCGCTGCGGCGCTGCTCGTCCTGAGCGGCTGCGGCGAATCCCTCGACGCCAAGAAGAAGTCCCCCGCCCCCAGGCCCGTCAGCGTCATCGAGCTGAAGGAGGTCGAGCCGCCCAGCCGGCTCCGCCTCACCGGTTCGGCCGAGCCTTGGAAGGACGAAAACATCAGCTTCGAGGTCGCCGGGCGCGTCAAGTGGGTCATCGAGGAGGGCCGGCAGGTCCAGGGCCGTCTCTTCGATCACCGGAACCGACAGCTCACCGAGGGCGACGTGCTGGCCCGGATCGACGATACGCGCTACACGCTGAACCTCCGCACCGCCGAGGCCAAGGTGGCCGCCTCGGAGGCCCAGGCCGCCGCGGTCAAGATCGAGGTAGATCAGGTTCTCGAGGCGAAGCTCGCCGCCGCCAAGGCGGAGGTCGAACGCGCCCGGCGGGACCTTGAGCGACTCAAGGACCTGAGGAAGAAGGACGCCGCGAGCGACGTCGAGTTCTACCGGACGGAAGCCGCCTACAAGGTCGCCGTCGCGAACGCGAACCAGATCGAGGCGTCCATCGCCGCCAAGCGGGCGGAGCTCAACGCGATCAACATGCAGACCGAGCAGGCCCGCGAGGCCGTCGCCGCCGCGAAGAAGGACGTGGCCGATTGCGTCCTGGTCGCGCCCTTCAACGGCCAGGTCGCCAAGGTCCACGTCATTCCCGGCGCCTTTGTCCAACCCGGGCAACCGGTCGTGACGCTGGTGATGATGGATCCGTTCAACGTCGAGCTGTCGCTCAGCCCGGAACAGGACCGTCAGCTAGGCGACCGCGAGGCCGTGGACGTCCACCCGCCCGGCCGACAGGAGACGATCAACGGCGTGGTCTGGAACCGCGAGACCATCGCCGATCCCGCCACCCGAACGTTCAAGGTCAGCCTGCTGGTCCGCAACCGGAAGCTCCCCACGACCATGCCCGCGGACCCGAACGCCCTGGCGTTGCCGCGGATCACCGAGGTCTGGCCCATCGTTCGCGAGCACAGCAACGACCCGAACAGCGGCATCGGGACCGAGGTCGACGCGATCTACCAGGAGGAGCCGGGCGGCAAGCACTTCGTCTGGCACGTCCAGAACCTGCACCGCAACCAGCGGCGCGTCGATACGAGCCCCGTGCTGAAGCTCAAGAAGGTCTACGTCGAGGTCTTCGACAAGGTCCTTCCGCTCGTGGGTCTGTACTACTTCCAGTTCCTCAAGGACGCCGGCGGATTGAAGCTGGAGCACGACCTCGTCGCCGCCGGCGTGCCCGAGGAATTCCAGGACGGCGGGAAGGTGCTCTACGTGCAAGAGCGCTGGCTCTTCCGCCCCGGCGATATGGTCGACGTGGAAATCGCCGAGAAGGGGGCCGTCGCCGGCCTCTACGTGCCGATGTCCGCCATCGTCGCGCGGGACGACCGGCACGGGCACGTGTTCCTCGTGGAGGACCAGAGAGCGGTCCGCGTCGAGGTCAAGCTCGCCGACCGCGCCGCCGAGTTCCGAAGGATTGAGCCCGCTCGTCCCGAAGACCGCGCGCGTCTGGCTCCCGGCGCCCGGCTGATCCATCAGGGCGTCCACTACGTGGTGCCCAACGAGCGCGTCCGCGTGGTCGAGAAGGAGTCGGTCGAGCTGTGAGCCTCCCCGCCTTCGCCATCAAGTACAAGGCCATCGTGCTGACGGCCGTTATCCTCCTCATGACCGCCGGCGTCGCGGCGTTCTTCACCATGCCGCGGCGGGAGAACCCCGAGTTCATCGTCCGCATGTGCATGATCATCACGGCCTGGCCCGGCGCGACGGCCGAGAAGGTGGAGGAGCTTGTCACCTATCCGCTGGAGGAGGCGGTGGATGCGATCGACGAGGTCGAGAACGTGCGGTCGCGCTCCTCCACCGGGCTCTCGACGATCTACGTCGAGGTGGAAGACTACGTCGACGAGGAGATCGACAACGTCTGGGACAAGGTGCGGGCCAAGGTCAAGACCGTCCAGCCTCACCTGCCGCAGGGGGCCTCCGAGCCCCGCCATGTTTAATTTCGACATAATGGATGTTTCGAGGCTGG
>CAZKCX010000754.1:0-3219 GCA_964550865.1 uncultured Planctomycetales bacterium | reverse complement strand
GTCTCGAAGGCGTCGGAGAGAATCGCTCCGACCTCCTCGTTTCCGTTCGCGCTGACGGTGGCGACCTTGGCGATGTCGTCCTTGCCCTTGATAGGCGTGGACTGCTCGGCCAGCGCCTCGGAGGCTGCGTCCACCGCCATGTCGATTCCGCGCTTCAGCGCCATCGGGTTCGCGCCGGCCGTGACGGCCTTGAGCCCTTCCCGGTAGATCGTCTCGGCGAGAACCACCGCCGTCGTCGTGCCGTCGCCGGCCACGTCCGAGGTCTTATTGGCGACCTCGTTAACCAGCTTGGCGCCCATATTCTCGAACGGGTGAGGCAACTCGATCTCCTTGCTGACCGTCACACCGTCTTTGGTGACACGAGGCGAGCCGAAGGATTTCTGGAGGATCACGTTGCGACCGGTCGGGCCCATCGTCACCTTCACGGTGGCGGCGAGCTTCTCCAGCCCTTCCAGAATCCCCTGACGCGCGTCGTGCTCGAATAGCATCTGCTTGGAAGGCATGCCTTGCTCCTTGGTTGCCTATCGGCTCGTCGATCTTCCGCTCGCGTCGGCAGGACCGAATGCCGGCCTGACGACCGATCGCGATCGATTTGCCGGATGACTACTTTTCGATCACGGCCAGGATGTCACTCTCGCGCATGATCTGCATTTTCTCGCCGTTGATCTCGACCTCCGTGCCGGCGTACTTGGCGTAGAAAACCTCGTCGCCCACCTTCACGGACATATCGCCTCGCTCCCCGTTGTCGAGCAGCCTGCCGGGCCCGATCGCCCGAACCGTCCCACGCTGGGGTTTCTCCTTCGCCGTATCCGGAAGCACGATTCCTCCGGCCGTCTTCTCCTCGGCCTCGCTCTGCTCCACGAGGACGCGATCGTCGAGGGGGGTGATGTCCGTCTTCTTCTTCTTCTTTGCCTTCGCCATCATCTTCATCTCCCAGAAAGCCTCAGCCCCATCACAGGGGATTCGATTTTCGGATCGTTCGGGGTCATGGACCTACATCATGCCGCCCATGCCGCCCATGCCGCCCATGCCGCCCATGTCGTCCATGCCGGGTCCGCCGGGACCGCCGGGCGGGCCTTCGTCCTCCTCCGGCTTCTCCGCGATGAGGCAGTTCGTGCCCAGCAGGACTCGAGCGACGCTGCTGCCGTTTTCCAGAGCGGTTCGCACGACCTTGGTCGCGTCGATCACGCCGGCCTTGACGAGGTCCTCGAACTCGCCCGTATCGGCATTGAAGCCGAAGTTGACGGCCTTGTTGTCCAGGACCTCACCCACGACGACCTCGCCTTCCTCTCCGGCATTGATCGCGATCTGCTTCAACGGGGCGGACAACGCCTTGCGAACGATCTCCGCGCCCGTCGCCTGGTCCCCCTTGAGCTTCAGGCCTTCCAACGCCTTGATCGAGCGAAGCAAGGCCACGCCGCCACCGGCGACGATCCCTTCTTCGATGGCCGCTCGGGTCGTGTGCAACGCGTCCTCAATACGGGCCTTCTTCTCCTTCAGCTCGGTTTCTGTTGCCGCGCCGACGTTGATCTGCGCCACGCCACCGGAAAGCTTGGCCAATCGTTCCTGCAGCTTCTCGCGATCGTAATCGCTCGTCGTCACGTCGATCTCGCGGCGAATCTGCTCGCAGCGGCCCTGAATTGAGCTCGTGGAGCCCGCGCCTTCGATAATCGTCGTGTTGTCATTGTCGACCCTGACCCGCTTGGCCTGGCCGAGGTCCGCGACCGTTACGCTGTCCAGCTCGATGCCGAGATCCTTGAAGATCGCCTTTCCGCCCGTCAGGACCGCGATGTCTTCCAGCATGGCCTTCCGGCGTTCGCCGTAGCCCGGTGCCTTGACGGCCGCAACCTGAACGATGCCCTTGAGCTTGTTCACCACGAGCGTCGCCAGCGCCTCGCTCTCGACATCCTCAGCAATGATCAAGAGTGGCCGTTTCGCCTTGGCCACGCTCTCCAGCAACGGAACGAGCTTCTGGGCGGCGCTGATCTTCTCCTCGTGAATCAGGATGAAGGGCTTGTCGAGCACCACCTCCATGGCGTCCTGGTCGGTGATGAAATGCGGGCTCAGGTAGCCGCGGTCGAATTGCATGCCCTCGACGAATTCGACCTCGGTGTCCAGGCTCTTGCCCTCTTCCACCGTGATCACGCCGTCCTTGCCCACGCGCTCGAAGGCCTTGAACATGATCTCGCCGATCGAGCGATCGTTGTTCGCCGAGATGCTCGCGACGGCCACGATGTCGTCCTTGGAGATCTTGACCGGATTGCTGATCTTGCCGAGGTTTTCGACAACGGCCTTGACGGCGGTCTCGATGCCCCGGCACAGCGCCATCGCGTCCGCACCGGCCGTAACGTTTCGAAGACCCTCCTTGTAGATCGCTTCGGCCAATAGGGTGGCCGTCGTCGTGCCGTCGCCCGCAACGTCGCTCGTCTTGCTGGCCGCCTCCTTGACCATCTGAGCGCCCAAGTTCTCGTACTTGTCGTTCAGCTCGATCTCCTCGGCCACGGTCACACCGTCCTTGGTGACGTTTGGAGATCCCCAACCCTTGTCCAGCACTGCGTTCCGACCCCGAGGTCCCAGCGTGCTCTTGACCGCTCTGGCCAACTTCTGGACGCCGGTCAGGAGGTGTTTGCGGGCCTCTTCTTCATAGGCCAACTGCTTCACCGCCATCGATGACTCCTTCTCGCCTAGCCGACTATGCCTAACGTAAGTGTCCCAACAAGCGCCATCCCCCTCACCGCACCAGGACGGGGAATGACCTCACGTACCTCCCCTACCCCAAGCAACGTCCGTGCCAGTGGGCCGGCGGGGACT
Organism: uncultured Planctomycetales bacterium; assembly: GCA_964550865.1. GTDB lineage: Bacteria > Planctomycetota > Phycisphaerae > UBA1845 > JAFGLZ01 > JAFGLZ01. The sequence continues at coordinate 408 of CAZKCX010000754.1, read as the reverse complement.
ACTCCTACCGTAAGTTCTTATCGCTAAGAACTTTGTCCAATCTCGGCGCGATCATCGCCCCGACAGTCACTTCTGCCACATCGGCAGCGGCCGATACACTCATACGATACCCCGTGCCATTCTGACAGCACCCTCCGCGATGACCTTCGCAGCGGAACTCGCACCGAAAGGGGAGCGACGGGAGCGGCTTATCTTGGATATTTCGCCTCGGACAGGGCACAGAACCCCGGCATCGGGAGTGGACGGAGCCGCCCGATCGCTATAGGATTCACGGTCGCGGCTCCGGTGGAGACCCACAAAGGCGCTCGGGCTCCCGGAGATCACATCGGACGCGGATCGTCAAGGAAAGGCAAATCGTAACCGTTCAGCCCTCAGGCAGGTTGGGGAACCAAGGAAGGCATGGGGGCG
>CAZKCX010000753.1:0-3228 GCA_964550865.1 uncultured Planctomycetales bacterium | reverse complement strand
AGTCGGCCGTTCGGAAGTTGTCGAACACGATGCGATGCCCCTCCTCGTAGCCGGATTCCTCCCCGAGGATAGTCTCCCCGATTCGAATCTCCGTGGCGACGCCGGCGAGGAGGGCGGTCTCTCCGTGCACCAGCGTGTCCAGCATGGCCATGGCCTTGATGCCGATGACCGGCTTGCCGCACGCGCCGGCCTCCACCTGGGGCATGCCGAACCCCTCGAGCCGAGACGGCGCCGCGTAGATGTCGCACGCCCCAATAAGGTACGGCATGAAGTTTCTCGAGACGACATTCGTCGTGTAGATGACCTCCTTTCCGATGCCGAGTTGGGCGGCCAGTTGGAGATCGACCAGGTTTTGCTCGAGCGTTCGAGGTTGAGGCCAAACCTTGCATACATACTTCCACGGGGGCGCCTTCTGATCGTTGATCGCCAGGGCCTGCATGACCTCCTGCGCGCCCTTGCTGGTCGCGTCCCCGCCGACGGTCAGGACCATGACCTCCTCCGGGGAAACGCCGAGGGCCTCCCGCACGCAGGCGATCTTCGGGTCGCTGCGACCCCGAGGCTGAAACGCGTCGGTGTCACAACCCACGGGAAGGACGTCAATGATGTTCTCGTCGATGCCGTCGCGGACGTACGTCTCCTTGACCCAGTTCGAGGTGACCAGAATCGAGGGCAACGCGTTGAGCACCTCGTGGTAGTTGGCGATGTAGCCGTCGGCCACGAGCCACGGTACGGCCCGTGCACCGTATCGCTGCGGATGCAAGATCAGGTGCGGCGTGTGTCCCCAATACCCCACGCCGACGACCACGTCGGGCTCGAACCATCGGTAGTACCATTCCTTCTCCTGCGCCGACTCAAAATGCACGGCGTGGGCCTCGACGCCGATCTGGTTCAGGCCCTTAAAGAGGAGATCGCCCTGCGTGGCCAGTCCGCCGGGCGAAGGCGGGTAGTCGTAGAGCACCAGCACTTTCATGAGGAGGTTCCTTGGTGGGCAACCCAGGCAAGGGCTGCCTCGGGGGATCGGAAACAGTGGAAGGCCTCGACGCGGGGCGTGACTCGCGCCTCCCAACTCTCGGGCGCGAACCCGTATATGTCGGTGATGATTCGACACTTCTCCCGCCACACGGCTTCGCTCGGATCGAAAACGGAATCGGCGTCATCGCGAGGGCTCGGCAAGCGTGCTCCGTCGCCGTCCTCATACGCGAAGAGCCACAGGGCGTCCGCTTGCAGCTCGCCGGCCGTCCACAAGTCGAGGACGGCACGGGAGACCTCCTCGTGCCTCCGGTGGCGTGTATACTCGCCGCGTGGGCCGTGGGTGAGCAGGAGGTCGAAACGACCGACGGGCATGAGGGACAGCAGCGTCTCGCGCACCACGTCTTCGTCGAGCGGTGCCTGTTCGGGACCGTCATCGAGGTCGGCCATCGCTCCGTCCGCGCCGAGCGTATCCAAGACGCGCGCGAACTTCGGCGCGCGGTCCTCATCGCTCGCCCGACACAGCGTCGCGAGGAACCAAGCGGTCCGCGGCCAGGACAAGATCCTTCCGCCCGGCCAGAGGATTTCGTCATCCGGATGCGCGACCAGAACGGCCGCGCGTCGTGGTTCGGGGATGTCCGTGTCCATAGGCGCTTGAGTCCGGAATGCACACGACTACAGAAATGATACGATTCCGATCTGCCCGGCTACAAGCCCGCGGACAGGGCGTAGTTGCCGGCCGCTCAGTCCGCTCGGCTGCGAAGCGTAGGCGGCGTGTCGATGACATAGACCCAGCGCAGGTCGCCCGGGCGAACGGGGCAACGGACGACGAGTTGGCGGAGCTGACGTTGGGCGGGATCGTCCTGGATCTTCACGACGCGGCCGATGACCATCGTGACGGGTAGCTCGGCGCTGGTGCCGGCCGAGACGACCAGGTCGTCGACGGCGAGGACCTGCCGGTCGACGTAGTCCTCGTGCACGCCGCTGACGAGGATCTTTCCGCTGCCTTGGCCGGCTGCGAGGAAGCTGGCCTCCTTGCCCGACCCGGCCCATTGCTTGCCCTCGCGAATCGCCTCGGGCGAAGGCAGCACGCGGAAGCGTCCGTCCTCCACGCGCCCGATCCACACCGGCTCTCGGGACTCGACGTCGCTGAGCAGCACGAGGCGGGCGGTGTAGGGCGTGACCTCGCGGATCCGCCCCAGGAGATACTCCCGCGCCAAGACGAGCATCCCTTGCTCGACCCCGTCCTTGCCGCCGGCGTCCAGCACCCGGGAAGACGCCCACGCATCCTCGCGGACCCCGTGCGCGCTGCCTCGCGCCAGCACGAGCGTATCCCGCCACGCCGCGGAGTCCCGCGCGATCACGCGGGCGGGGATCAGGCGCCCTTCCTGGCTGGCCGTTCGGCTGACGAGCTTGTCGAGGATGAGCTGCACGGCGGGCCGCTCGGCCTCCAGCTCGCGCAGCATCAGGTTCAAGGCGACGATTTGGTTGTTGCGGGCCTCGATCTGCCGGAGCAGCTCGTGGTACTCGGCTTCGGAGACGGACGCGCGGCTGGAGTCGCTGGGCCCGGGTCCGTCGGCCAGCGCGGTCATGCCGTCCTGGAACGGCAGGAGGACCTGGCGTGCGCACTTCAGGTTGCCCGTCCACCGGGTGGGCAGGACCATGACGACGGCCGAGGCAATCATCAGCAGTGCGAACAAGCCGCCGCGACTGGGAAGGGGAAGGCGGGCTTTCACGGGCCGTCTCGCAGAACGAGCTTGTGCCGCTCGCAAAGAGGAGTGTCACGTGTGGCACGGCCGCCCCCGGCCGTGAAGCATTGTATTCCCCAGCCGAGGGCGGCTGGGCCACATCGGATGGAACCATGCAACGTGTCTAGGATTCCTGCAAGCGGCCTAGAGCTCATCCTCATCGGATTCCATCGTGTCCTTCCATTCCGCGAGGTTCTCGAGGTACACGCTGGTGCCTCGGGCCACACACGAAAGGGGGTCGTCCACGAGCGTGCACTTCAGACCGGTCGCCTTGCCCATGACCTCGTCGAGTCCGCGGAGCAGCGCGCCGCCGCCGGCGAGATGGATACCGTTCTCGACCAGGTCGGCCGCCAGTTCCGGCTCCGCGCGCTCGAGCGTGCCCGTCACGCAGTCGAGGATGCTGCCGATGGGCTCCTTCATTGCCTCGCGGATCTCCTCGCTGGTAACGACCGTCTTGCGCGGCAGGCCGGAGATCATATCACGGCCGCGGACCTCCTTGGTCAACTCTTCG
>CAZKCX010000752.1:0-3247 GCA_964550865.1 uncultured Planctomycetales bacterium | reverse complement strand
CACAGCCGGTTCTGGATCACGGGCGATTGCGGCAAGACGTGGACGATCACCGGGCCCGTTCGCGGGATGGCCAGCGAACAGCCCACGCTGGTTCAACGGAAGGACGGTTCCCTGTTCGCGCTGCTTCGACCGAACGCTCCGAGCCTGCTCCCGGAGACGATCTCGACCGACCGGGGCCGGACGTGGTCGAAACCGAAGTTCTCGACGCTACCGAATCCCTATGCGGCCGTGGACATGGTCAGACTCCGCGACGGCCGGGTCGTGTTGGCCTTCAACAACGCCGTCCAGAAGCGCACACCCCTTACGCTCGCGCTCAGTGAAGACGAAGGACGGACGTGGCGCTACAAGCGGGACCTGATCGACGGACCCGGCGAGTTCTCGTATCCGGCGATCATCGAGGATTCGCGCGGACGGCTGCACGTGACCTACACGCATCAGCGTGTCTGGATCGGCCACTTCGTGCTGTCGCCGGAGTGGATCAAAGGGGAGCGGCGCTGATCGCCGGGTGCGGAATAAGGTCATGGGATGGAGGCAGCGGATTGGCGACCCCGTCGCGCTAGCGGTGGAGCCCCTACGGCTCCCTCGATCGAACTCGGCATAAGTGAAGCCCTAGAGCACGCGGCGTAGGGGCGCCGTAGTCCGATGTCCAAGGGTCGATGTACGCGCCGTTGAGGGGGTCGCGTTGACACGGCAACGGCGCTCCGAGAACATGAGTGCGGCGACGCGGACGGCGCTTGCCGATTTCCCTAGCCTCGAGGAGCGAAACGCATGAACCGACGCGATCTGTCTTGTCCGCTGGCCCGTGTTGGGGTGAAGGGTCTGCTTCCCCTCGTTTGCCTGAGCCTCGGCGTGCCGAAGGGTCTCGCGGAGACCGTGATCGAGGTTCGTTGCGGCCCCGAGCACGGTAAGGTCGAGACCCCCGTCATGGTCAAGCTGGACGCGGCGAATCCATCGCTCCAAAACGCTTTCATCCTGGTGGAGGACGGGACCGCCCGGCGCATCGCCGGACAGATCATCTCCGAGCCCGGACGGATGCTCTGTTTCGTGATGCCCCCCCGCACGATGGAGGGCGGTGTGCGGAGGTTTCGCGTCACCACCGATCGACCGGGGCCGGCGGGCGTGGCCTTTGACGACAGCAAACCCGAGGCAATCGTCGTGACCGATGCAGACAAGCCGGTGGCCTCGTACATCCGCAAGCCGATCCTCAAGAAGGGCGTTCCGCCACGGTATCGACGGTGCTGCTACATGCACCCGGTCTACGATCTGGACGGGACGGTGCTCACCGACGATTTTCCGCGCGATCACTTTCATCATCGCGGGATGAGCTGGGCGTGGCCGCGGGTCGAGCACGCCGGCCGCCGGTACGACATGTGGCACCTTGCGCCGCTGCATCCATTGTGCAAGAGGATCCTCTCCACACAAGGTGGACCGGTCTGTGGCGTGCTCCGCTCGGAGGAGCAATGGGTTCTCAAGGAGCGTCCGGTCGTTCGGCAGCTCGTCGAGCTATGCTTCTGGCGGACCGGCGAGATCGGTCGCGTCATCGATGTCTTCCTCACGCTGACGGCCTTGAAGGAGCCGGTCACGATCGGCGGGAGGCTTACCGAGAGCAAGGGGTACGGCGGGTTCAACGTTCGTTTCGCCCCGCGGCGCGACACGATCCTGTTCGGACCGAACGGGCGGCAGCCGGGCAACGTCAATCGCGTCCCGATGGCCTGGAGCGATCTGTCGGCGAAGTTCGTCCCCGGCAATGAGCGCGTCAGCGGCCTGGCCATCTTCGACGGCCCGGACAACCCTGGTTTCCCGAGCGGATGGAGCAACCGGGCCTACGGTTATCTGAACCCGGCGTGGCCGGGTCTGGGCACGTATGAGCTCAAGCCGGGCAAGCCGCTTCGCCTGCGGTATCGCGTGTACATCCACCGCGGAGATGCCGTGACCGGCAAGGCCGTTCAGGCCCAGCGGGCCTTCGTCTCGCCGCCGCAGGGGCGCACCGTGACCCAACGCTAAACCGCTTACGGGCAGGCTCGGGACAAGTGAAGCCATGGGCCACCCGGATACAGGGTCTTTCTGACGCACTCTTCAGTCTTTCTTGAAAGCAGTTTCGGTCCCGCGCCGCGCTTTTTGTCACGCCGCGAGTGTGTACAATCGTGTGTTACGCTTCTGCCGAGGGGGCCCGAAAGGAAAGGGGTCTCCGCGGGGGTGATCGGCCCTCGGGCATCCGATCGCCGAACGCCGTCGGTGAGGTCTGGTTCTCGTGACGTCTTCCGAAGCCAACGTAGCCGAATCCACTCAGACCGCCCCCAAGAGCGAACGCAAGGCGTTTCGTCGATTGCGGCGGGTCGGGCTCGGTCTGCTCCTGGCGATGGTGTTGGCGTACGGCCTGCTCCCCTGGCTGCTGCCGAAGCGATGGCTCGCCGAGCGTATCGCCGGGCAGATCGCCTCCGTCATGAACCGACGCGTTCGCATCGACGAGCTCCGCCTGAGTTGGATCGACGGCGTGGTGATCGGCGGCCTGACGATCGACCGTCGAGCGGGCTTCGGCGACGGGCCCTTCCTTCGCGTCAAGCGCATCGAGACGGAGTTCGCCCCCCTCCAAAGCTTGCTCGGCAAGTCGGCGGAAGCGCTGCGGATCACCGAGCCCGAGGTCTGGGTGGTGGTGGCCACCGAGGACGGCGTGCAGCGGTTGAACATCGCCGATCTCGGGGCCGAGGGGACCGAGCGGGCGCCGACGGGCGCGTGGTCGGCCGAACGGGCGATGGTCCACCTGACCGAGCACAACGTGGACGGTGCCTACGCGGCCACCGGGGCGGTCGGTGAGGGGCCCGCCCGCGCGAACACCATCGACCTGCAGCTCGGCTTGCTCGCCTGCGAGTTGGACGGACGGACCGGCAAGGCACGATGGACGATCCGAGGTCGGCTCCCTGCGGCAGGGGACGCCGAGGCTTCGGAGGGTTCGCGGATCGCAACGGACCACGCCGCCAGCCGTTTCGTCGGTGGGCTGTCGACGGACGGTTCGTTGACGCTGCCGAAACTCAAGCCCGGCGTGCGACTCAGCGGGGGCGGACGGATCCGTTGGGAGCGTCTGGATCTCGCCTCGTTGCCTGTCCACTTGATTCCCGGCACGACGGTGCGTCGGCTCACGGGCTTCAGCGAGGGAATGCTCGACGTCCGCGTGCATGAGGACCTGCACGTAGACATCGAGTTTCACACTGGCCTGAGCGATCTGGCGGTCTATCCGACATCGAAGGCG
>CAZKCX010000751.1:0-3271 GCA_964550865.1 uncultured Planctomycetales bacterium | reverse complement strand
CGAAGGGCAAGACGATCGCCTATCTCGAGGGCCCCAAAAAGTACACCAAGCACCACAACGCGACCGGCCGTCTGATCTACTACGACCTCGCGACCGGCACGCACACGCCGCACGTCAACGCGAAGATCGCCCGGCTGCTGAATCCCTCGTGGTCCCCGAAGGGCGACTGGTTCGTCACGACGGCCGCGGGGGGAATGGGGTTCGGTTTCGCGATCATTGCGTTCGAGGCGCACGGCACGGACGCGGCCTTATTGCTGCCCTCGAAGAAGGGCGCGTGGCAGTGCCGGCCCGACTTCGCGCCGGACGGCGAACACATCGCGTATGCCAAGGCCCGCGGGACCGGTCCGGACGATAAGATCTTCTCGATCGAGGTGGCCGAGTTCGACACCTCGGGACCCAAGCCGAAGCTCGGCGCGCGCACGGAGATCGTCACGGCGGGATGGCCCACCGAGCTCTACCACGCCGACTGGTCGCCGGAGGGGAAGTACATCGTCTATAGCAAGGGCCCACGGGAAATGAGTAAGATGAAGCCACAGCGGCCCATTATCGGGATCCTGGCCCCGGGCTGGGACATCTGTGTCGCCCGGCCGGACAAACCCGAGACGTGGGTCGCGCTGACGACCGACGGAGACAGCAACAAGGAGCCGGACTGGGTCTTCGTCGAGAAGTAGGCGAGCGCCGCTCGGAAGGGGATGGCTTCAAGTTGGATCGATGGCCGTTCCTTGGTCTGTGGCGACGAAGCGGGTGTTTTCGATGTGCTCGGTGCAATGACTGTATTCCGAGCCGGGCCGTCCTCGGCCCGGTTGTCCGATTCCGGAGTCGAACAGGGACCGGCCTGAGGACAGGCCGGCTCTGAAAAGGATGTCACGATGTGTTCATTAGGGATTGCTCTGTTACCGCATACCACGCGGAGACCGGCAATCTGCAATAGGGAAGGGAAGGAATTCGCGTATCCGAAGGCTGCCACCTGTTGGCGAGGGGATCCCGCTCTTCGGTCGGGAGCCAGTGCTGCTTCGATGGATGAAAGGATGGAAAGGATGAAGTCGCAACGAAGCTCTGTCGCGCCGGTGAGGATTCTGAACGGCCTTCAGCAAAGATTGAACACTGCATCATACGAAACCTCCATGTGGGTGGCCCATGGCCTTGGCCGTGGGGGCCCCTCGCCCACGCGATGGGGACGCAAATCCCCGGTCGCATTCGTGTCCCCCACCTCTCAAGAGGCGGGCCACCCAAACCGCGCCAAGTGCCCGGGCATTCTTGGAGGTAGCATAGCATTGTCTATGCTACTGGCCCTGGTCGGCCTGGTCGGCTGCAAGAGGGTGGAACGGACGCCCGCGGCGGACGCGCAAGCCGCCTCGGACACGCCGCCGATCGTGAAGACCAAGGGCGGCGCGGAGATGGTGCTCGTGCCCGCCGGCGAGTTCGTCATGGGCAGTGAGGACGGCCAGGACGACGAAAAGCCCCCGCGCAAAATCAAGGTCGACGCATTCCTGATCGACCGCACCGAAGTCACGCAGGCGATGTACGACAAGCTGATCCCCGAGGGCAATCAGACCCACTTCAAAGGCCCGAACCGACCCGTCGAGCAGATCAGCTGGGTGCGGGCGGTCCTCTACTGCAACGAGCGCTCCAAGGCCGAGGGCCTCGAGCCCTGCTACGACGAGGAGACGGGCGAGTGCGACTTCGAGGCCAACGGCTACCGCTTGCCGACCGAGGCCGAGTGGGAATACGCCTGCCGGGCGGGCACGGACGCTGCCTATTTCTTCGGCGACCAGGCCGACAAGCTCGATGACCACGCCTGGTTCAAGGAGAACTCGAAGGAGACCACGCACCCGGTCGGCACGAAGGAACCCAACCCGTGGGGCCTGTGCGACATGCTCGGAAACGTGGCCGAATGGTGCAACGATCCGTACGCGGCCGACTACTACGCCAAGGCCCCTGCGGAGAACCCGAAGGGTCCCAAGGAAGGCGAGAAGTATGTCCTCCGGGGCGGGGCCTGGAACTCGTCGCCCAAGGCGTGTCGCAGTGCGTATCGCGTGGCCGAGGCCCCCGGCAACTACGACGGCTGCTTCGGCGGCGACTACATCGGCTTCCGCTGCGTCCGCAACGCGCCGAAGAAGACCGACGAGAAAGACGAAAAGGCCGAAGTGCAGCCCAGATGAGTCTGCCCCGAGTGGATGCCACCCGTTTCGGGTGCCACTGCTCTGTGAGCAGTGTCCCCCACACACGTCCCAAGGCATGCAGTGCTGGGACAGCATTGGGGCGCGTCTTCAGTGCGGCCCCGTAACCCTGCGAACCGAGTTAGCCCAATCCGCATGAACGCAAGACCTGCCCACATCGCCGACGCCGCCGCCCATGGAGAGGAGCAGGCCCCGTTCAGTTCGAACGCCGTGCGTCTCTCCGTCCGGGAGTGGGTGATCACGGCGTTGGTCGTCGCGGCGAGCTTTGGGCTGATTCCCGCCGGATGGGAGGCCGTCGAGCCGCTGCCCGAGGACGCCGACCTGCGGATGCCGTACGCGCTCGGCAACGACTACTGGCTGTACGGGCGCTTCTACCGCAGCGCGGCCGAGGCCGACAAGGTCCTCGTCGTCGGCGACTCGGTCGTCTGGGGACAATACGTCGCCAAGAACGAAACGCTGAGCCACTATCTCGACGCGAAGGCCGAGCACGTCGCGTTCGCGAATCTAGGGCTCGACGGCGCACACCCGGCCGCGCTTGCCGGACTGCTCAGGCACTACGCGCGGAACGTCGGCTCGCCCACGCGTGTCGTGTTGTGCCTGAACGCCCTGTGGATGACGTCCAAGAGGCACGACCTGCAAACCGAGAAGGAGTTCCGCTTCAATCATCCGCGGCTCGTGAACCAGTTCGATCCCGCGCTCCAGTGCTACACCGCCACCACGGAGGAGCGGCTTAGCGTGGCGATGGAGCGGAGCTTCTCGTTGTTCAGCTGGGCGAACCACCTTCAGCAGGCGTATCTGGGAAGCCGGAGCTTCATCGATTGGACGTACGAGCATCCCTACCGTAATCCGCTGGCGGCGATGTGGCCGAACCTCCCGATGCCGAGCAAGCCGCACGACGACGAGCCGAAACCTTGGACCCAGCGCGGCATGAACCGCGCGGACTTCCCGTGGGTGACGCTGGACCAATCCTACCAGTGGGACGCGTTTCAGACCGCCGTCCGCACGCTTCGGCGACGCGAGGACGCCGTCTTCGTCGTCTTCAGCCCCTTCAACGAACACATGCTCAAGGGGAAGAGCCGGCAGCGATACCG
>CAZKCX010000750.1:0-3277 GCA_964550865.1 uncultured Planctomycetales bacterium | reverse complement strand
GGTAATGAACTTGGCGCCGTCTGTATTGTCGTGGATGAGACAGTTCAGCCGAGAGGCGATCTGCACGAGGTCTGTCGCGCCGGGCAACAGGACCCGGACGGCCGCCTGCAGGTTGGACATCAGCATGCCGGCGGGCACGCCCTTCCCGCTGACGTCTGCCATGACGACGCCCACGCGCCCGTCGCCGAGTGGGAGGATGTCGTAGTAGTCTCCGCTGACGCTGCGTCCCGGATCGTTGAACGCGACGACCTCGACATCATCGCGCAGGAGCGGGCCTTGCGGGATCAGCCCTTCCTGGATCTGTCGGGCGACCTTGAGGTCGTTCTCCATCTGCTGGCGGGACTTCTCCTCCCGAACGAGTTGGCTGTTGCGAATCGCCGCGCCGATCTGCGCGGCGAGCCCCGCGAGGAAGTTGACGTCGTCCTCCGTGTACTCCTCCCCGAGCGTGGTGCGGTCGCCGTACACGGCGCCGAGGATCTGGTCCTGCCAGGTGATCGGCACGCACATGGCCGAGCAGATGCGATTCTGCACCATGCTCTCGGTGATCTCGCCCGGATGCCCCATGGCATTGTTGATGATGCTCCGCTCCCCGCGCTCGATCGCTCGGTTCAGGATCGAACGGCTGATGTGGAGCTCCTCGCCGTCCGGGCCGGGGCGGAGGTTGCGCACGACGGGGATCTGCCAGGGCGCCTGGCGCTTGGCGACCTCGACGATGAGCCCCCGCTCGAACCGCAGTGTCTCGATGCAGATGTCCATCGCCCGTTCGAGTACGCTGCGTTGATCGAACGTCCCCACGAGCCGGCTCGTCAGCTCCAGGAGCTGGTTCAGACGCGATTCGCTGACCGACGGCTTCTGGCGGTAGACGCTGATCGTATCCGGGTGGGTCTCTTCATCGGTGAGCACCACGCGGGCGGAGACGTCGTCCGGCTTGTCCAAGTAGCGCAGGGAGCACTGCCCCACGCGGATCTCGTCGCCGTGCCGCAGCTCGTGCGTGGATGCTTCCTCTCCGTTGACGAGCGTGCCGTTTCGGCTGCCGAGGTCCTCGATGACGTAGGACTCCGCGCGAGGCGAATGGATGCGGAAGTGACGGCGGGAGCAGGTAGGGTCGTCCAGGACGAGGTCGCAGCTTTCGTCTCGACCCACGAGGAGCTCGTTGCGGCCCAGGCGGAGCGTACGACGATGACCGTTCGACATCAGGATGCTGAGTTCGGCCATGGTGCGCGAACGGACCTTCCGGTCACGGCCTCAATTCCAAGAGCTTGTAGAGGAACTCGCCGAAGACCTCGTACAGAATGCTGCCACGGATCAAGAGCGCGTTCTGGATCGCCTCGGGGGCGAACAGGATCTCGAGCTCGCGTTGGATCGTGCCGACACAGCCCGCAAGCGTGCCGGCCCCGACGGTGCCGACGGCCAGGAGAAGCCTACGAAGCAAACGGGTGGAAATGGGTCGTTGCATCACGTGACGGGTCCTCCCACCGCTCAATTGTCCAAACCCGTCGTCGGGGTGTCAACGGCGGAAGCGGAGCGGGCGGGGCGAAAAGGAGGTGAGTTGACAGGCCGAGGCCGTTGCGATCTGATAGCCCCGTCACGGAGGAAGCCCGTAGCGAGGGATCGCATGCAGTTCCGCAACACCACCACACTAGATTCGCATCGACTGCTGGACCTCTTCGTCCGTCATGCCGAGCCCTGGCCGCACGAGAAGCTCAAGGTCTGGGTGCGGTATAGCCGTGGGGCCGAGTTCTCCGGCACGTGCTACTACGCCGACAATCAGATCTACATCAACCTCGGCAAGAGGAACCGCTATCCGTATCTCATCCACACGCACATCGCTCGCGCGCAATCGACGCGGCGCTACTGGTGGAAGGAGCTGTACACGGTGGAGGCCGCCAGCGCGTATGAGCTGGCACTCTTCGTGTTCCTGCACGAGTACTTCCACTGGCTCATCAAACGGGCGCGGCGGAACACGCGGCAGAAGGAGTCGATGTGCGACCGCTTCGCGACGTGCGCGCTGGTCGACTTCCACGGTGCCGTCGTGCGCGACTCGCAGGGCACAGCGGTGCCCCGCGAGGATTGGGACTTCCAGGATTACGTGGGCTTCGTCGCGGCGGCCTTACCCAAGCGGGCCCGCGGCAAGGCCGCCCGCAGCGTCGTCAAGCCACCGCCGGACGGCCAGTTCGTCTTCGACTTCCTGCATGCAAAGAAGTAGCGTGCGGGCAGGTGTATCCCGATTTCCAGTGCCCCACCATCCTGGTACGGATGGTGGGCTTCAATTGCCCGAGCCGCGAGATTCATCTCGCGCGGTCCGTCTCGGCGCAGCATGAATGCTGCGGCTCGGGCAGGTCGGACCATTGACGATGACCCTGCAAGGATCCGTTGGATGCACCCCGCCGAAGCGCATCCGCCGCTTTTCGGTTGCGGCCTCGGGCGACACGTTCGATAATAGCCGCCCGACGTTCTGCGCATGCAAACACGTTCAGATTCCCATAGCACGAGGTACGATACGCCATGACCGAGTTCTTCCCCGACGTCAAAAGAATCAAGTACGAAGGCCCCAAGAGCAAGAACCCCCTCGCCTTCAAGCACTACAACCCCAAGCAGAAGATCCTCGGCAAGACGATGGCCGAGCACCTGCGATTCAGCGTCTGCTACTGGCACACGTTCAAGGGGCTCGGGTCCGACCCGTTCGGGCCGGGCACGATGATCCGCCCGTGGAACGCCTCGGACTGCCCGATGCGCATGGCCGAGGACACCCTGCACGCGGCCTTCGAGTTCTTCACGAAGCTCGGCGTCGAGTTCTGGTGCTTCCACGACCTCGACATCGCCCCGGAGGCCGAGACGCTCGCCGAGACGAACAAGCGCTTCGACAAGATGGTCAAGCTCGCCAAGAAGCTCCAGAAGGACAGCGGCGTGAAGCTGCTCTGGGGCACGAGCAACCTCTTCTCGAACCGGCGGTTCATGGCCGGGGCGGGCACGAACCCCTCACCGGCGGTGTTCGCGTACGCCGCCTCGCAGGTCAAGCGGGCGATGGACGCGACGAAGGCCCTCGGCGGGCAGGGGTACGTCTTCTGGGGCGGTCGCGAGGGATACGAGACGCTCCTGAATACCGACATGGGCCGCGAGCTCGACCACCTCGGTACGTTCCTCAACATGGCCGTCGACTACAAGAAGAAGATCCGTTTCCGTGGCCAGTTCTACATCGAGCCCAAGCCCAAGGAGCCGACCAAGCATCAGTACGACTTCGACGCCGGGAGCTGCCACGCGTTCCTGCAGAAGTACG
>CAZKCX010000749.1:0-3283 GCA_964550865.1 uncultured Planctomycetales bacterium | reverse complement strand
ACGACGCCGGCCAGACAGAATCCCAGGGCGATCGCGAAGCCCGTCTGCACGTGATCCACCGGCGCCGCGGGCCGGCCTGCGGCCAGTCGGATCAGCACGATCGCCACGACGGCCGTGACCACCGTGGCGAGCGGGCCCTGGCGAATCTCGCTGGTCCAATCGGTCGGCGTGCCCGTCCGGGCCGCGGAGCGCTCGAACCAGCGTCGCAGAAGCCCGGCGCGCTCGGAGTGCGGCCGGCTCTGGGCTCCGGCTCCCGAGGGTCCGGTCAGATCGGCCATGTCCTCCACGAACGCGCCCACCACAAACGCCACCGCGGCGACGACCGTCCAGAGGAGCACGTCCACCGCGAGCGAGGCGAACACGCCGCCCCGCGCCTCCGGCGAACCGGTTTCGTATTGCAGGAGCGTCGTGAGGTCGCCCCCGCGCAACGCCAACCCCGTCAGCGCCACGCCCGCCGCGAACGGCCCGAAGTCCGTCAGCCGTCCGCGCATCAGCAAGGTCCCAACCGCGGAGGCGACGGCCGCGAAGACCATGGCGGCGATCAGGGCCACGACCGGTACGTCGTGATAGACCATCGTGACCGCGCCGTACGGATCCTTCGGGCCGGCCACCCACCACAAGACCGTCGCGGAAGGCACCAACAACAGGGCACAGATGATCGTCAGCCACGCCTTCTCCAGAAACCGCATCGGCGGGAACAGCTCCGCCAGGTCGGGCGTCGGCGGGCTCTTGGCTCTGGCGGTCTTGGCGGTCATCAGAGTCCACCCTCACGCAGGATCGTCTCGAGCTTGGCGCGGTTGGCCGGCGACATCGGGCACAGCGGCAGACGGAACTCCTCGGTGATCATGCCCTGCATCGCCATGGCGGTCTTGATCGGGATCGGGTTCGTCTCCAGCGAGAGCATGCCCTGACCGAGCTTGAAGAGCTTGCGGTGCTGCTCCCCCGCGACGGTGAAGTCACCCGACAGCGCCGCATCCGTGAGGGCCTTCATCTCCTTCGGGATGAGGTTCGCGATCACGCTGATTACGCCGACGCCGCCGATCGACATCAAAGGCAGCGTCATCGAATCGTCGCCGGAGATGATGCCGATGTCGCACAGCGTCGTCAGCTCGCTCGCGTCGTCGAGCCGTCCGGTGGCGTGCTTGACGGCCACGATGTGCTCGAACCCATTGCGAAGCCTCGCGACGGTCTGCGGGAAGATCTCCACGCCGCATCGGCCGGGGATGTTGTAGAGCACGATCGGCAGATCGACCTTTTCGGCCACAAGGGCAAAGTGCTGATAGAGCCCCTCTTGCGTCGGCTTGTTGTAGTAGGGCGAGACCATGAGCGCCCCGTCGGCGCCGGCGTGCTTGGCGTGCAACGTCAGCCGCAACGCCTCTTCCGTGCTGTTGCTGCCCGTGCCGGCGATGACGGGGATCTTGCCGTCGGCGTGCTTGACCACCGCCTCGATGACCTTATCGTGCTCCTCGTGGCTGAGTGTCGGCGACTCGCCCGTCGTGCCGCAGGGGACGAGGGCGTCGGTGCCGGCATCGAGGTGGAACGCGACGAGCCGCTCGAGCGCGTCCCAATCGACGTGCCCCGCCTTGAAGGGCGTAACCAGCGCCACCATCGTTCCGCGAAAGCGCATCACTCGTCCTCCGGTCCGTGCAGGATCAGCAGGTCCTTCATCTCGCGGACGGCCTCGCGGACGCCGACGAACATCGCCCGCGAGATGATCGAATGCCCGATGTTGAACTCGCCCCAGCCGATGATCTCGGCTACAGGGGCGATGTTCCGATACGTCAGCCCGTGCCCCCCGTGGACGATTAGATTGCACTCGTAGCCCAGCTCGATGCCGTCCTCCAGCCGCATCAGCTCGCGCTCGATCTTCTTGATGCCTCTGGCGTGCGCGTAGCCGCCCGTCCACAGCTCGACGGCATCGAACCCGCACTCGGCGGACGCCTTGATCTGGTCCGGGTTCGGCTCGATGAACGCGCTCGTGATCGCGCCGGCGCCCTTGAGCTTCTTGACGGCCTCCTTAATGCGCCGCCGGTGCTTGACCACGTCCAGCCCGCCCTCGGTGGTGATCTCCTCGCGCCTCTCCGGCACGAGGGTGCATTGATCGGGCTTGAGCTTGACGGCGAAGCGGACGATGCTCGGCGCGATGGCCATCTCCATGTTCAGCTTGACGCCCACGGTCTTGCGGAGCACCTCGGCGTCGCGGTCTTGGATGTGGCGGCGGTCCTCGCGCAAATGAAAGGTGATGCCGTCCGCCCCGCCCAGCTCGGCCTCGACGGCCGCCCAGACGGGGTCCGGCTCGTCGGTCTTGCGAGCCTGTCGCACGGTAGCGACATGGTCGATGTTCACACCGAGTTCGATCATGGTGTCCTCCGAGGTTGCCGTGTCGATGCAAGTCGATGATTATACCGATCGGGCACAGGCTTGTCGCCTGCGGCGAGGACGCGTTGGAGTCTTCCGCGCCGGATGGATCCGGCGGTTGGACTTCGCTCACCACGAGCGGTTCGGCATGGAGCGAGGTAGGATGCGTCTTGACGCACCCGCGATCCAAACGTATCGACCGAATCGTGCGTCAAGAGGAACGCTACATGACTCCTTCGGTCTGAGACTCAGGGGCGAAGACCGGCAGATTCATCCTGTGACCTTTATTCGTACCAGCTCATCGGCAATTGGGTGAGGATGTGCGGAGGGCATTATGACCACACACAATGATGCTACGTATGCGAAGGTGCGAAGATGGGGTCGGCTTCTGGGGATCACCTTGTTTCTTCTCGCCGCATTGCTGCCGGTCCATTTTGCCATGTCGGTCATAGACACTCCTCCGGAGGCAAGGCCAATCGGTGACGTCATAGGGAGTGGCGCATATCACGTCATATGGGTCGGAGTGCTTCTCTGGTGTGCGGTATCAGTTCTTGGTGGGCGTCGCACCGGTTTAGCCCTTCTCTTGCTCATCACTCTCGGTAGCATGTGGGCCATTGCCGCACTCATAATACTGGTAGCGGGATTGGGCTACGCTGGAGGAACTCTGCTTAGGCTTACACAATGTATTGTTGTGGGGGTCTGGGTATTGGCGGTAGTGGCGGGTTTTTGGGCTTGGCGAGGCTCTTCCTTCACAGATGCTGCTGATGACGCACAGTTCGACCCAAGCAAGAAGTGAGGCTCCACCGCCTTTAAGGCGGTGGCTTCGGGACGGACTGAAGTCCATCCCGTCCGAATCCAGGATACAGCAAACCTGACGATTCATGTGTTCGTTCGCGCAAACGCCGTATTCAGAGCCGGCCTGTCC
>CAZKCX010000748.1:0-3283 GCA_964550865.1 uncultured Planctomycetales bacterium | reverse complement strand
CCATGGCCGCTTGCGGCCATGCTCTGGCGAGGATGACCAACGCGGACATGGCCGACAAGCGGCCATGGCACCGAGGCCGGTTCATTCTTGCGTCGACGGGCCACGACGAAGCATCGGATGTATAGCCGACCCCGCTATGGGTCTCGTATCGAGAAAAGCGGTCCGACGAACCGCACGCCGGAGGCAGAGCGAGGACGGCGGACCAAGGTCTGTGCTGTCGGGCCAGGGCCGGAGCCGAAGATCGCCGTGTCTATGGGATGTCGCGATGGACGCCCCGAAAGTCATCCTGATCGATGCCAACCCTCGAGAGCGCGAACGAATCGCTCGCGTCCTCCGAGACAGCGGTATGGATGTTCGGGCGTTCGATGCGATCGACGAAGCCGCCCGCGCAGGGCAACTCGCCCGACCGGATGTGCTCGTGGCGGCTAGGTGGTCGGTACGCCTCGGCGCTGGAGGTCGGCAAGGCTCTCGTGCGGAGAATCCGCTGGTCTCCGGCGTCCCGCTCCTCTGCATTTCGGACGATGCGATGACCGACGCCCTCGACGCATCGCAAACCGACGTGCCCGGGTTGATCCTCCGCAGGCCCTTCTCGGACTCGGAACTGCTGACGCAACTCCGCGCGCTCCTTCGGATCGCCGAGGCAGAGCAGCGAGCTAGGGAGTCCCAAGAGCTGCAGCACGCCGTGCTCGGAGGCGTCGGCCAGTGCGTCGTCGTCGCTGGGGACGACGGGAGGGTGCTGTACGCCTCTCCAAACGCTCGAGGCATACTCGGCCTTTCCACGGAGGAGTCGGAACGGATCGGTTCAATCCATGACGCGCTGGGAAGCCTTTCCGTCGACCACGCCATGCTCGAAGAGCGCGGGGTGGTCGAGGGCATCGAGCACGTCGTCCGGGACCGCCGGGGCACACGCCGGGCAGTGCAGATCGACGTCAAGAAGGTGGACGTCTTCGGAGGGTCCCTGCTCTATCACTGCCGGGAAGTCGCGTCCGGCAACCACACCGAATCGAGACTCCGGGATTCCAATCGCGAGTTGAAGCGGAAGAACAACGAGGTGGAGCAGTTCGCCTACACCATCTCCCATGACCTCAAGTCGCCGCTCCTGACCATCTCGGGCTTCCTCGGACATCTGCGGAATGCCATTCTCCAAGGTAAGGTCGAAGACAGCCTGTCCTATCTCACCCGAATCGACAACGCCGCCAAGCGGATGAACGGCCTGATCGAGGATCTACTCCAGCTGCGGCGGGTCGAGCGCCGAGAGATGGAACCGCAATCCGTCGACCTGGACGGTGCGATCCGATCCTTGCTGCAGGGGCTTGCGGATCGGTTTGAGGAATCGCAAATGACGGTGAGCATCAAGGGACGCCTGCCTACCGTCACGGGCGATCCTAGCCAGGTCAACCAACTCTTCGAAAACCTCCTCGCCAACGCGATCCTTCATGGTTCCGACCACGAGACCCCGCGGCTTGAGATCGGTAAGGCCAAGGCGGAAGGGTTCGACCTCGTCTATGTGCGCGACAACGGCAAGGGGATTTCATCCGAACACCAGGGGAAGATCTTCCAGCTCTTCGAACGCCTGGATACCAAGGCGCCGGGCTCGGGGATGGGACTCGCCATCGCCAAACGCATCATCGAGCGGCACGGAGGCCGGATCTGGGTGGACTCCTACGAGGGCCAGGGCACGACCTTCTGGCTGTCCTTTCCCAAGGCCGACGGGAACTTCCTGCCAACACAGGCCAATGCCTCGACCCCGCAAGAGGAATCGAACCCGGTTCTCGTCTAGCCTCCTGTCCGGAAAGGTTGACCGGAGCAACGCCTACTCGGGCGCCTTCACGTCCGCCGCGCGGAGCGCCGCGATCTGGTCGAACGAGAGCCGGGCCGCCGCCTCGATGTCATTCCACATCACGTTGCGCAGGTAATCGAACGATTCGAACTCGACCGACAGGAACCCGTTGTAGCCGATCTCGTCGATGGCGGAGAAAAAGCCCCGCCAGTCCACGCGGCCTTCGCCGAGCAGCGGAAAGAGGAAACGCCCCATCGCCGGCACGCCCACGGCATCCTTCAAATGGACGTGCTTGATCACCGGCCCCCATTGCCGAACGAGCCAGCCCGTGTCGGTGTGTCCGTAGAGCACGTCGTGCGACGGGTCGAAATTGACGCCGAGGCAATTCTGGCGGTAGTGATCGATCAACGCCCGCGTGGTGAAGTAGTCGTGGCAGAGGTGGCCGAACACGCCCTCGACGGCGAGATCCACGTCCGCCCGGGCCGCCGCCGGGACCCAGCGGTCGAACGCGTCGAGCATCATCTGCCAGGCCGTGCCCATCGAGAGATCTCGATCGACCACCGGTGCCGAAGGGTCCCACGGCGCAGGACCGGTGAAGAGGTTGATGGTGTGGACGCCGACGCTGCCCGCGGCCTCGATACCTTCGAGGACGAGGCGGACGCGGTCCTCACGCGTAGCGTCGTCCAGGCAGATCACGTCCTGCTGGAAGACGACCTCGCTCACCTCGAGCCCGCCTTGCTGCGTGACCTGGACGAGGCGCTCGAGTTCGGCCGACGATTTCCTCCTCGGATCGAAATGCGCCATCGTCCACTCAACGCCCTCGTAGCCGATGCCCTTGAGCGATGCGACGACATCCTCGGGCGGCATCGTCGCGTACCCGAGGGACGCCATGAATCCGAGCTTGACCTGGCTCATCGTACTTCTTCTCCAGTCGCGACCGTGCACCGACCGATGACGCGTCTCCTCCGGCGTGTTGCCGCGTCAGGCCCGCAGGACCGCGCCCGTGTCCGCGCCGCTTACGCAGTGCCGGTAGATGTCCAAGAAACCCCCGCCCGCCTTGGGCGGCTTGGGCTGCCAGTCCTTGCGGCGACGGTCGAGCTCGGCCGCGTCGACGAGGAGATCGAGCCGCCGGGCAGGAATGTCGATCTCGATCTCGTCCCCGTTCATGACGAAGGCGAGCGGCCCGCCCTCGGCTGCCTCCGGGCAGACGTGGCCGATGCAGGGGCCTCGTGTCGCCCCGCTGTATCGCCCGTCGGTGATCATGGCCACCGACTCCCCCAGCCCCATGCCGACGAGCATGGCCGCGGGGATGGAAAGCTCCCGCATCCCGGGCCCGCCGCGCGGTCCTTCGTAGCGAATCACAAGGACATCGCCGGCCCGAACCCGTCCGTCCATCAGCAGGCGCCGGACCTCCTCCTCGCCGTCGCATACGACCGCCCGACCCCGATGCCTCAGCATCTTCTCGTCGACGGCGCTCTGCTTGACGACCGCGCCGTCGGGCGC
>CAZKCX010000747.1:0-3285 GCA_964550865.1 uncultured Planctomycetales bacterium | reverse complement strand
GATGAAGAGCGCTGCAGCCAGCGCGGCAATGCCCGCGTTGATGTGCACCACCGTTCCTCCGGCGAAGTCGAGCGCTCCCATGCCGCCGAGAAAGCCACCGTCGCCCCACACCCAATGGCACACGGGGTCGTACACGATGGTCGCCCAGAGAACCGAAAAGATGCACAGCGGCGCGAAGCGCATCCGCTCGGCGAATGAGCCGATGATCAGCGCCGGAGTGATGATCGCGAACATCGCCTGAAAGATCATGAACACAAGATGTGGTATGGTGCTGGCATAGTCGGAGTGGGGCGCCGTCCCCACGCCCTTGAGACCGACATATTCCAGGCTACCCAGAATCCCGCCGCCCATGTCCTTTCCGAAGGCTAGGCTGTACCCAACCAAAGACCATTGGAGCGTGATCAGACAGATGATGATCATGCACTGCATCAGGATCGACAGCACGTTCTTGCGACGAACCAGCCCCCCGTAGAAAAAGGCCAACCCCGGCGTCATCAGCAAGACCAGGGCCGCGCTCGTGAGGACCCAGGCCGTATCCCCGGTGTCGATTTCCGGTACCGGCTCGGCCGGCGCCGTTATTGTTTCCTCCGCGACGACCTCGGCGGTGATGCCCCCGACGATCAGGACTCCCGTGGCTGCCATCGCCACCCATCGCATCCTCATGTTGCACCCCTTCCCAAACCAGTCAGGCGTCCGCACCGCGCCCCGTTGTGGAGATCGAACGAAAGACAATCCCGTAGCGTGAAGCCCTCGAAAACTTCACGCATTGCCACACTGCCATGCGAATCGCGTGCCAGAATTGGTTTGCAGCCTATGAGCGATACGGGAATTCACTTACTAAGAAAGACTTAGGAATGCATGCGGTTCAGAACCGGACTACCCGAGCTGAAGCAAAACACATACGCTTGGGTATGATTAGGCCTGAGATCGTACGGATGCGTAGGTTAGAGGGCTTCGCCCGGAGGCTGTCTGGGGCTCCCAGCATCGAAGCACCGGCGGCGTTTCCGGCATCTGCAGGGCTCCCTCGAGCGGAGGGGCGCCGCATCTTCGCTTCGCCCCTATCACCACGCATCGATCCGGCGTGGGCACCGCAGCCGAGAACCGCCATGCGACCTCGGAAGACTCTTCGGTGGACCACACTCCACCAACAGCGGGCGTCAATGAGAAGGAGGCATCAGCCCGCCCCGGCCCTCGGGAGAACGGACCGGAGCGGACCTGACCGCACCCGTACTCAGCCAATGGCATCCGAGCCGGTGTCCCCCGTTCGGATGCGGATGCACTCCGCCAGCTCGACGACAAAGATCTTGCCATCACCGATCTCGCCGGTTCGAGCCCCTTGGACGATCGCATTGATCGTCCGTTCGACGAAGTCCTCGTTGATGCCGATCTCGATCCGGACCTTCTTGAGAAGGTTCACCTCCATGTCGACGCCGCGGTAGGTCTCGTGGTAGCCCCCCTGCTGCCCACATCCCATCGCGTTGGTGACCGACATCTTTCGTACCTCAGCCTTGTACAGCTCTTGCTTGACGTCGTTGAGCTTCTCGGGCTGGATGTATGCGATAACGAGTTTCATCTCGATGCTTCTCCTTTGGCTGTGGTCCTGGCTGCTGGAGGAACGACCCTCTTCGACGCAAGCGGCTACGTGGTGGTAAACACCTGGAACCCGGCATACGCTTCCATGCCGTGCTCACCAATGTCCAGCCCGCGCAGCTCCTCTTCCTTGCTGACCCGCAGACCCACCGTGGACTTCAGGAGGAAGAACAGGACCAACCCCAGGCCGAACGCCCAGACGAATCCGGCCGCAATCCCGACGGCCTGGGCGCCAAGCTGGGCAACCCCGCCGCCATAGAGCAACCCGCCGTTGGCGTCGCCGATCCCGAGAACCTTCTCCGCGTTGAACAGGCCACACGACAGCGTCCCCCACGCACCACAAACGCCGTGAACGCTGACGGCGCCGACGGGGTCGTCGACCTTCAGCACGCTGTCGATGAACAGGACGCTCAGCACGACGAGCACGCCCGCGACCGCCCCAATGATCAGCGCGCCGAAAGGCGTAACCGTATAGCACGCAGCCGTAATGGCCACCAGGCCGGCCAACGCGCCGTTGAGGCCCATGGAGGCATCCGGTTTCCCGAACCTCGCCCAGGAGGTGAACACGGCCAGCATGGCCCCTGCGGCGGCGGCGATGTTGGTCGTGACGGCCACACGCCCGATCTCGCCGTTGCCCGTGGTGGTGCTTCCCGGGTTGAAGCCGAACCATCCGAACCACAGGATAAACACCCCCAGCGCTGCCAGCGTCATGCTGTGTCCCGGGATGGCCACCGGCTTGCCACCGCCGTTGTACTTGCCGATCCGCGGGCCGAGCACGATGGCCCCGGCCAGCGCGAGCCAGCCGCCGACCGAGTGAACGACCGTCGAGCCCGCGAAGTCGCAGAAGCCCGGGCCCACGCCCTCCAACCAGCCGCCTCCGTTCTCGAGCAGCAGGGAACCCCACGCCCACTTGCCGAAGACGGGGTAGATGAACAGGCAGATGAAGAAGCTGTAGCCGAGGTAGCCGACGAACTTGGTTCGCTCGGCCATCGCACCCGAGACGATCGTGGCGGCCGTCGCGGCGAAGACCGTCTGGAAGATGAGAAACGTGTACCCCCAATCCGAGCCGCCCGCCTGGACAATCTCGCCGATCGCGAAGTGCGAGGTCCCGAACCACCCGCTTTCGGTCGCCCCGAACATCAGGCCGAAGCCCACCAGGAAGAACGCCAACGTGCCGATGGAGAAGTCCATCAAGTTCTTCATGATGATGTTCACGGCGTTCTTGGCTCGCGTGAACCCCGCCTCGACCATCGCGAAGCCCGCCTGCATGAAGAAGACGAGGAACGCCGCGACGCACGTCCACACGATGTTGATGTTTGCCTGCAGGGCCTCTTGCGCCTGCTCCATGGCCGTAGGAGCTGAGGTCGCCTCTTCGGCGACTCCCCCGCCTGCTACTCCGAACACGAGCAACACGGTTGCCATACCCACCGATGCCTTAGTCATTGACCATCACTCCCTTGTGAAACCTCCCATGGTTGTCCACGCGGTCGGGCCCGCGGAAGCAGGCGTGCACCGGTCCCCGAGCCGCCGGACTCTTCACGACGCCCGGATGCGTACCGCCTTCAGGGCGGGCGACATCCACCCACGCGATTCGCTCGCGTTTGCGAGGTCCGCGTTGATCCCGACGGAAAACTACTGCGCTGTCGCTCGTCAGCTGATGGGTGGGTGGCCCATGGCTTTAGCCGTGGGGGACGC
>CAZKCX010000746.1:0-3285 GCA_964550865.1 uncultured Planctomycetales bacterium | reverse complement strand
ACGAGCTGTTACGGATGCGCCGGCCAGCGCTGCATGGCCGCGTCCGCAATTGCGTGCGTGGGCGACGAAACGTACGCGACCGTCGTCGAAAAGTTCATCGCCGCGAGCAAGGAGGTCATCGTGGCCGATCCGCTCGACCCGGCCGTCGCCGATGAGGCCATGGTGATGGGTCCGGTCATCAGCGCGGCCGCCAAGCAGCGGATCCACGGCATGATCGAGACGGGCGTCGCCGAGGGCGCCAAGCTCATGCTGGACGGGCGCGACGTGGTCGTTGACGGCGCCCAGGGCGGCTACTTCATCGGCCCGACCGTCTTCGCCGACGTGAGGCCCGGCATGGCGATCGAGCAGACGGAGATCTTCGGGCCGGTCGTGGTCATCCTGAAGTGCGAATCGCTGGACGAAGCCATCGGCGTGATCAACAACCATCGCTACGGCAACGGCGCGTCGATCTACACGCAGAACGGCCACTACGCACGACGGTTCAAGCTGGAGGTACAGGCCGGGATGATCGGCGTGAACATCGGCATCCCCGCACCGGTCGCCCCGCTGCCGTTCGGCGGGATGAAGGAGTCGATCTTCGCCGACATCAAGGCCCAGAGCCGCGAGGTCGTGAACTTCTTCACCGAAAAGAAGATCGTGACCGAGCGCTATTGGGCGGAAGAGGGGTAGACCCGCGCCGCACGTGCGGCACGGAGGCGCGAGATTGCGCGATCAGTGGTACGGAGACAAACGGGACGTCGTGAAGTGGGCGACGCTCGTGCACCTCGCGCAAAGCCTGGGGATCAGGCATATCTTGCAGGTCGCGTACCTGCGGCCGTCCAAGCTGCCGGCCACACTGAAGACCCGCGACGGCTCGGCTCGCATTCCGGTCGCCGTCCTGGATCATTTCCGCAGTATCAACGCCATCGCGCATCTGGCCCACGAGACGGATTTGTGCATCGACGTGATGGACGATCCGTTCGAGACGTCGGCCGAATGCCCTCGGCGGGCTGACGTCGGGCGCGAGTACACGGAACGGGTCGTCCGGAAGCTACGGAGTTGTGACGGCTGGCCGGTGATCGTCTTCCTCGATCCGGACACGGGCATCGCAGTGAGCAAGGCCGCGTTCGAGCACGTGGCGGCCGATGAGACCCGCGCGATCTACGATGCCCTGAAGCCCGGCGATGTGTTGGTGCTGTATCAGCATGCCCATCGCAAGCCCGACTGGCGAGTAAGGACGCGTCGCGCGTTCGCCGCCGCCATCGGTCTGCCTGAGCGCCACATCGCAACGTTCACCTGTCCCGAACTAACGAACGACGTGGCGTTCTTCGTTGCGGAGAAGGCAGGGGCGTAGTCATCGCGGCTGCGCTTCGCCGGTCTGCGCTACTGCGCACGAATGGCGGGATGCGGCAATCAAAGACGCGACCGTCCATCAGACACCCGACGAATTCGTGTCCCCCACCGCTGAGTGCTTACTCAGCGGGTCGTTTAGCACCCGCGCGGTCGCCGCCCGCTCCTCCCCCCGCAATCCCCCGTCCCCCTTATCCCACCGGCGCAACTGCCGCCTTGGTCACACGAACCCGGAGAGAAAGCACCAACAAAAGATGAACCACGACCAACCTACACCCGGCACCGACGAACTCCGCCTATCGATCAGACAATCCCTCCCCTCCCCAACACCGCGACAAACCGGGACACCCCGGGACATCCCAACCGATCAGCCCACGCCCATCTCCTCCATCGTCTCGCGGATGGCGCGGAGCAGGTCATGAATGTCGGACGTGCCGAGCCGGCCGATGTGGCCGATGCGGAAGCAATCGGCGTTGCTGACCTTACCCGGGTAGATGACATAGCCCTTGTCGTTGAGCCGTCGATAGAAACCGTCGAACGAGAAGCTGTCGTCGTCCGGATAGAGGAACGACGTGATGATGTACCCCTGATGCTCCGGCGCGAGGTACTCGGCGAAGCCCAGCTCGCGCATGCCCGCGACCAGGGCGGCGTAGTTGGCCATGTAGCGGGACGCCCGGGCCTCGACGCCCCCTTCCTCCGCCAACTCGCGGAGCGCCTGGCGAAACGCGACGATCGCGTGCGTGGGCGGGGTGAAGCGGAACTGGCCGTTGGCCTCGAGCCCCTTCCACTGCGCCAGCAGGTCGAGGCTCAGGCTCCGCGCGTAGCCCTCGGTGGCTTTGAGGGATTCCGTCCGGGCAATGACGAAGCCGAAGCCCGGCACGCCCTCGATGCACTTGTTCGACGACGAGACGAGGTAGTCGATCCCGCAGTCGGCCACGTTGACGGGCACGGCGCCGAAGCTGCTCATCGCGTCGACGAAGTACGCCTTGCCGGCCTGCTTGACGGCGCGGCCGATCTTATCGATCGGGTTGAAGATGCCCGTCGTCGTCTCGCAGTGGATGACGGCCACGTGCGTAACGGCGGGGTCGGCAGCGAGCGCCTTGGCGACCGCGTCGAGGTCGGGCACGGCGTTCTCGGAGAACTCGAGCGTCGCGCAATCGATGCCGAGCACGCCCGCCATGTTCGCGATCCGGTGGCCGTACGCGCCGTTGATGATCACGAGGAGCTTGCCGTCCGGCGGGATCGTCGAGCCGATGACCGACTCGATCGCGTACGTCCCGCTGCCCTGCATGAGGATGGCCTCGTGCTCGCCGGCCTGCGTACCCGCCAGCGCGAGCAGCTCGTCGCGGACCTCCTGGATCGTGCGGATGAACTCGTAGTCTCGCGAGCCGAGGTCACGAAGCATGGCCTGCTTGACGGTCCGGCTGGTCGTCAGCGGCCCCGGCGTGAAGAGCGGTTTGTCCTTCCATGTGCTGCCCGAAGATGCGTCGCCCATCGTGTTCTCCGATCCGGCATTTCC
Organism: uncultured Planctomycetales bacterium; assembly: GCA_964550865.1. Classification (GTDB taxonomy): domain Bacteria; phylum Planctomycetota; class Phycisphaerae; order UBA1845; family JAFGLZ01; genus JAFGLZ01. The sequence continues at coordinate 437 of CAZKCX010000746.1, read as the reverse complement.
CCTCACCCCGTTGTCCTCGTGCGGGGCCCTGTCTGCGGACAAGACCGTCGCACGAAGGAGAGAATACAGAAGACAGGAGACAGAATACAGCGTCCGGGGAAGCGAGCAGGATCTGCCGCGGGCGGCAGGCCCTCCTTCCGTACCCTGTCTCCTGGATTCCGTCTCCTCTCGGGCAGGTCCGCGGTGGAACGCTGCCTCAGTCAACGATTGCCTAACCCCGCCGGCGTACCTATCATGGCGGGTGCGCCGGGTCCTTGAATCCTTGGTGCCGGTGAACCACCGACAGAGATCACGCAGGAGAAGGTGGAGTATGCGACCGCGCCTTGCCGATTTCGTTCGTTTCCTGCCGCCCGTCTTGACGTCCTGCTTGCTTGCCGTTTCGTTCTGTCTCGCCTCGGCACGTCCGGCGACCGCGGCCACGGATGAGCAGGTCGATC
>CAZKCX010000745.1:0-3293 GCA_964550865.1 uncultured Planctomycetales bacterium | reverse complement strand
TCTCTATCGGAACCGGATCGGCGACATGTTTAGTTTATTTCTGTACGACTCCTTATCGGACGGAGCAGCCGATCCACTACCGCGCGGGGCCGCCGGCGCGTGCCGTCCAGTGCCTGGAAATGCTTCCCGGAACGACAGGAGTCCGCCGACTCGTGACCTACGCTTCACCACGTATAGCGGACGTGGTACGTAACCTTGCCCTCCTCGTCGGGCTCGACGCGAACGCGGTACTCGATCGTTCGCGCATCCAGTTTCTTGTGCGACATCGATTCCTCGACGATCTCCCACGTGGTCCAGCGATAGAGATGCTCGACGATGCGGACGTCGACGGGTTCGGTCTTGTGATTGCGGACGCGGATCTCGAACGACTCGTCGACCTGCTTGCGGCTGGTCTTGAGCTCGTAGTCCGTGCGGATCCGCTGCCCGACGAGATCGAAGGCGTTACCGGTATAGACGCGGGCCTTCTCGCCCTTCGGCGTGTGGTCGATCACGTTCTCGCCGACGAACTCCAACTGGCCGTCGTCGTCGCGGCGATAGAAGCGGAGCCGACCCTTGGGCAGCGCGATCCCGAGGTGGTTGGCCTTCGTGTTCTCGAACTCCCGCATGACCCAGACCTTCGGGTTGCACTCGATTCCGTACTCCTGGTTCGTGCGGATGCTGTCCAGGCCCCAGTGACGATAGCGGTTGCTGTCGATCTTGACGCCGTCGTAGACGTAGAAGCGTTTGGCCTTGACGTTGTCCGCACGCACGAACTCGACCTGCTTCGTCTCGCGATCGCGGAGCGTCGTCCGCCGGCGGAGCGTATAGAGGTGATACTCGTCGAACGTCTTTTCCGTTACGGGCGGCTGCATCTCTCCGGCCACGTAGCCCAGCGATCTTGCTCTCGACAGTTGCTCCGCGTTTCGCTCGGGATCGAGCTTGCTCACGTCGCCGGCGACGAGCTTGATCCTGGCGTCCTCGAACGTCTTGCCGGTTTGGTTGTCCAGCGTGACCCAGCCGACGAGGTCGAGTGTGTCGCCCTTCGGCGGCGCGACGAGGTTGTAGTCGGCCTCCCAGCTCATCCCGCCGGTGACGTAGCTCAGCTCGGCGTCGAACTTGCCGGGCCGATCGGTCTCGATCTTCCAGTGCACCGTTGGCTTGAGGATGGTCTCGTCCGTCAGCGCGGGGAAGATGGGGATCCCCGGCAGGCCGAACCGCAGCTTGCCGTCGACCTCGATGATTGGTTGGCCGGCCCCGCTCGAGTGATACGCGCGTTGTCTTCTCTGATAGCCTCGACCATAGCGGCTCATACCCGAGTGGTGCATCTCGTAGCCGCTGCGGATGATCTTGCCCTTGACGATCTCCTCCGTGTCCTGCCGGCGGACGAGGAAGTCGATCGTCTTGCCCTCGTAGAGCATGAGCAGCAATCCCTGCGAGACGGGGTCGGCGCGGTAGTTCTGCTCCACGATCTGGAGCGGATGCTTGCCCGCGGGGTCACGCAGCATCACGGAGTCCGGCTCCAGGTGTGCCGTCATGTCGGCGAAGCGGACCTCGTTCAGGCCGGCCTTGAGGTCGAGCGGGATCATCTCGCGGACCACGCCGAAGTCCTGGTTGTAGACGGTGACGGCCGGTGCCGCCCATGCCGTGGCCGCGATCCCACCGACCAGGCAATACACGACCACGGCGCACAATCTTCGCTCGCCCTTCCGCATGGCTACGCTCCTTATGAATTGGATTGTCCACGTCTTGAACCGAAGCATTGGACACGCCGGCGCGGGAAAGGTTCCCGGCATTTTCCGTCGGCGCGAAGAGCGATCGCGAGAGGGCGCCTCGCGAATTCGGTTGCACGCACGCCGGCACGCCAATTGTATGATTCGCTGCCCGAACCGCAGCATTCATGCTGCGCGGAGGAACCGGCCGCGCGGGATGAATCCCGCGGCTCGGGCCAACCGCGTTCTACAAGAATACCCCGCAACCATCCGCTGGATGTACCTGCATCCGGGCTCGCGGTGTGTCCGCGCTTTGCCCGTGGTCCGCTCGCGGGTACGTTGGTTTGTGGGCGCGGCCGAGCGCGCCCGTCAAAAGCGCTGCGTCCAAGGTGTGAACGGAGATGCCGACCCAACGCAAGATCATCGTCGCGATGAGCGGGGGCGTGGACTCCTCCGTCGCGGCCTCGCTGCTCTGCGAGCAAGGGTGGGATGTCGTCGGTCTGTACCTGGATACGGGCGTCGAGTCCGGTCGGTTGTTTGGCCGGGAGACGACCGAAGACGCGTTGCCGACCTCTTCGGTGCGGCAGGTCCGGGCGGTGGCCGATGCGATCGGGGTTCCCGTCGATGTGGTCGACGCCCACGAGGACTTCGAGCACATCCTTCGTGCGTTCGCCGACGAGTACGCTCGAGGCCGCACGCCCAATCCGTGCGTGCTCTGCAACCGGCGCTTCAAATTCGCGCACCTGCTAGAGCACGTCGAGCGACACGGCGCGGATGCCATCGCCACGGGCCACTACGCACGAGTCGCCCGAATCGGGGGGCGAACCGCACTCCTGCGAGGCCGCGACCGGGCGAAGGAGCAGTCGTACTACATCCACCGCATCGACCGGACGGCGTTGGAAAGGCTCGTCCTACCACTCGGCGAGTTGACCAAGGACGAGGTCCGCGCCGTGGCAGAACAGCGGGGTCTGCCCGTCCTCGATCGCCCGGAGTCGCAAGACGTCTGCTTTGCCTCGGAGATTCCCTATGCCGAGCTCGTCCGACGCTATCACCCGGACGCCTTCCGCCCCGGCCAGGTGCAGGACATCACGGGCCGCGTTGTCGGTGAGCACGAGGGCGTGCCCAACTACACCATCGGCCAGCGGAAGGGCCTGGGCATCGCGATGGGCACACCGGCCTACGTCGCTCGGATCGACACAGAGCAGAACGTCGTCACGCTCGGGCCTCGCGAAGCGCTCCTGCAGCAGCGGCTCACCGCCTTCGGGGCCACCTGGCTCGTCGAGCCGTCCGCGGAGGAGTTCCGCGCGCTGGCGCAGATCCGCTATCGTCACCGCGCAGCCGAGGCCACGGTGCGGCGTCTCGATGGGGGCCGCATCGAGGTGGTCTTCGATCAGCCGCAGTGGGCCATCACGCCCGGCCAGGCCGTCGCGCTCCACGACGACGACCTCGTCCTCGGCGGCGCCTGGATCGATCGGGCGATCGATGCGTAGCGTACGGGCGACCCTCGTGTGCTCGAGTACTGCATTTCAGAAGTATCGCGACGATATGCACGAGCCGCTTGTGGCGAGCTACGTCGAGCCGCCGGATTCATCCGGCGCGGCCGCG
>CAZKCX010000744.1:0-3308 GCA_964550865.1 uncultured Planctomycetales bacterium | reverse complement strand
GGTGGGCCACCCATCGGCTGGACGCCCATCGAATGCGTTGCGACACAACACTAGTGCTGACTCCTTTGCGCCTCTCAGAGCCCTGCGTGGTAGTTCGCGACGGCCTCGCTCGTTCGCACGTAACGGCCGTAGACGCGGAGCGAATGCAGCGTGCCGTCGAGCGACGGGGCGACGCGGAGCTTGCCGGTGCCGCTGACGTCGCCGAGCTCCGCCGCATAGCGCCCCCAGCCATATTGGCGATGCTCGCCGCCGTCGCACAGCTTACCATCCACGACGAAGGTGATGATCTTGGGGCTGTCGTCGACGGTGGCGACGACGTGATGTCGCTTGCCCTTCTCGAGCAGACCGGGGTCGCAGGTCCACGACGCCTTGGTCGTGCCGTCGCTGACCTCGACCTTCACCGTCCCGTCCTCGGCCGTCGTCAAAGCGATGCCCTTCCCGTCGGGCTTACGCGAGTCGACGATCACCTGACCTGGCTTGAGGTCGTTGAGCGTCAGCCAGACGTCCACGCTCAGCCCGCGGGTCTTGGTGAGGTCAATCGGTTGGGGCAGGGCGATCTCCTTGCCCTTGGCGAGCGCGTCCCCCTTGCACTCGAGCAACTGCCCCTCCCGCGCGACCTGCTTGACCTTGCCCTGGTTCCACAGCCCGTCGAGCAGGGCGCGATCGATCGAGTGCACGCGGGCGACGGTCTTGTTGGTCTCGGTGATCCAGAAGCGTCCGTCCTCCTCGATCAGGTCGGGATAGCTCATTCGCATGTTGACGTCGTCGGCGTAGATGACGATCTCGGGCTGCGACCAGTGGATGCGGCCGTCCTTCTCCACGCCGCCGAGGATCCAAGCCGGGTTGCGGCCTTGGAAGCCCTGGCCGCTGTGGTTGTGGAACCAGAAGAGGTAACGGCCGTCACTGGTCTTCCAGAGCTTGGGGCAGGCCCGGGGGTTCTTGACGCGCCGCTGGCCGTCGGGGCGGTAGGTCATGTGCACCGGTGTCGTCCACGTATGGCCGGCATCGAAGCTGTAGCAGTGGCACGGGTATCCGGTCGTGGTGCGATAGACGCAGTAGAGCGTCTTGCCGTCGCTGAGCGAGACGTGGTTGTGCTCTTCCTGCGTCGAGCCGAACTCCTCGACGCGGATCCCATGGTCGCCGTCGGGCAGCAGCTCCCATCGCAGCTTGCTGACGTCGCGCTCGGTCATGACGTTGTCGGAGTGGTACATCCAGCCCTCGCCGTTCTCGAGCATGTACTTGCCGAGCTTGGTGAACATGAAATAGGCCTCGCCGCGGGCGACCTTCGGCTTGTCGATGCCCCAGAAGATCTGGACCTCGCCTTGCCAGTCGTTGCTGCGGTCGCAGGCGGTGACCCGCATCGGCAGTCGGTAGCGCTGCTTGGACCACGTCCGGCCGTAGTCGTCGGAATAGCGGTAGCAGTACCAGCCCATCATATCCGCGCGGATCTTCTTGCCGTTGAGCTCGCGGATGTTGTCACCGTTGTAGGTGTAGAAGCCGTAGACGCGACCGAACGAGGTGATCAGCGGCACGACCCACGACGCCTCCGGTCCGGTGCTCGGTTCGATGTCGATCAGCTCCGACCATGTCTTGCCCTTGTCCTTGCTGATCGTCGCGACGATGTGCTGGCCGCCGTGCCCCTCGTGACCGGGACCGGTCGTCATCGTGCAGAGCCAGTTGCCGTCGGGTGTGATGACGACATACGGCTGATCGCAGTAGCCCTCGTCGGGGACCTTCAGCCCGTTGCGGATGTTCCGCGGGTCCTTGCTGCCGAGCGGTTGCATGCCGGGGCAGAGCGCGGCGACTTCGTCCTCCGACAGCGCGCGGGCATAGATGCGGACGTCGTCTATCCGGCCGGCGAAGTATCGTCCCTTGTCCTCGCGACCGATGACTTGGCGGAGGAGCTTGATCTTGGTGTCCATGTGTTGAAGGCCGGCGGAGTCCTGCTCTTGACCGTTGATGATCAGCCGCATGAGGTTGGCCCTTCGGTCGAGCGTGAGGGCGACGTGAACCCACGTGTTGTTCTTGAGGGAAGAGCTGTGAACGAAGGACCGTTCCTTCTCGCCGCGGTGCAGGTAGACCTCGATGCGTCCCTTGCGGACGGTGAGGTGGATTGAGCCTTTCTCCCAGGCGTCGGAGGAGACGAGCCCCTGCCACTCCTTGGTGGCCACGTTCTTGGCGTGCATCCAGAAGGCGATGGTGACGGCGTCGAACTCGCCCAGGTCGCCGATCTCCGCGTAGCCCTGCTTGCCGTCGAACGCGAGGGCCTTGCCCTGTTTGCCCGCAACAAGCTCGACGTGGTGGAGCTTCGCCTCGCGGCCGCCGGTTGCCGAGTCCTTGGCAGCTTGGCCGGACGCGTCGTCGAACGTCCAATGATGGACCAGGGCACCGTCGGTGGCGGCGAATGTGCCGGTGCACAACGCGAGGGATAGTACTCCGATGAGGCGGCAGTGCCAGAAGTTCATGCTCGATTCTCCTCAATGTCCCGACTTCATCAGAGAATTGACCTACTCCCGAGCGGTCGGGTTTCTTCTGCGGACAGCGCCGACCGGCCTGAGGACAGGCCGGCTCTGAATCCTGCCAAGATCCGTTTGCCATTCACACCTTGCGGACGTAGACGTAGTACGCGCCGCGGGATTCACCTTGGCCGTCCTCAAACCAGGTCTGCATCTTCGCCTTGCCCGCCCGGAGCTTCATCCGGAACGTCGCGGCGTGATCGGATTGGGCTACCGCGCACGACGCCTCCTGCTCGCCGACACGGAGGCGCGCCTTGGTCACGCGGATCGCCTTGCCGCCGGGGATGGCCGCGTTGATCGGCTTATCGACCTCGGTCGGCCACCGCCGCAGCGCGAACTCGTACTCGCCGTCCCGCTCGACGTCGATGGCCCAGAACCCGTTCGCCTTGAGTCCCTGGCGGATGTGCGGTTGGTTCCAGGGCACCTTCGGGCCGTGCCAGTCGTGGCAGCAGATCCGCACGACCTCGGTCTTGTCCGAGCCGATCGGGATCCGGCAGTACTCGTCGAAACGCTCGGACACGCCCCTCCACCACGTTTCGTACTCCTTGCGGAGCTTAGCGACGACGTCGGGGTGCTGCTTGGCGATGTCCTTCTTCTGCCCGGGGTCGGCCTGGATGTCGTACAGCTCCTTGCCCTTGATCAGCCGCCACCGCTGCGTCATGACGCACGCGTTCCGCCATTTCTCGGGGACCTCGATCCGCTGGAGGTCGACGCAGATCGCGCGGTCGGGCCAATCGACGTCCTTGCCCTGAAGGAGCGGGGCGAGGCTCTTGCCGTCAAACCGAACGCCGT
>CAZKCX010000743.1:0-3309 GCA_964550865.1 uncultured Planctomycetales bacterium | reverse complement strand
GTACCCGCCACCGCCGTACCCGCCACCGCCGGACGTGCCGAAGAAGTCCGGAGTGTCCTGCATCACGTCGGCCACGTCGTACAGGCGGGTGACCATGATCCGTTTCACGTCCTCGGCGGTGCTGATCACGAAGATCCGTCGATACGGCATCCAATCCACCTGCCCGGGCTCGAGAGAGACGGCCTCCAGCACGGTGTCCAACACCACCTTCAGGGACACGTCCTCGAGCCGCTCGACCCTCACGGGCGTATCGGGCCGGACGTCCAACGGCTCGAGCCTCCGCCAGCGGACGTCGAAGCTCGCCCCCGTCTGCTCCCGCAGAAAGCCAATCACATCCCGGAACGGCGCGTCGTCGAACTCGACCGTACCGAGCGTTCGGTCCAGCGGTGGGACGTGCCTCCGAACACGTTGTCGCACACGCCGACTCTCTTGCGCGCCGGACGGCCTGCGTTGGACCCGCGGAAGGCTCGTGGCTTCTCGGTCCCGCGGTGCCTGCCGCCCGCGGGGGCGCCTCGCAAGCGGTGTGCTTTGTGCGGGGGGAGGCGTCGACGGCTCCACCGCCGTGCGGTCACGGATTTCGGAGCCCTGGCGAAGATAGGCCGCCCGGGTCTCGTCCTCGTCGATGTACCGGGCGAGCGCGCGGGCCTCTTCACGCAAACGCGCGAGATCACTCGCCGAGGCCCCGTTCGCCGGCAGCGGTTGGAGCGCGGTCACCGCCTGACGCACACGTTGCCGGGCCACATCGTGTCGGCCGATTACGATGGCCTCACGTGCGGCATCGAGCAGGCGCCAGAAGTCGCGTTCCCCCGCGGCGGTCTGTGACGCGGGGACCTGGGCCTCGCCCGGCGGCGAACCGGAAGCGATACACGGCTTCGCCCAGACGGCGAGCGTACACGTCAACGAAGCGATCCCGAAACGCACGCAACGGCGCCGGAATGTACCGCTTGTGGACATGCGAGACTCTCCGAACGACTCACCTTGCGTAGGAGGATCGGCCTCCGCGGAGGAAGAGCGGGCGTATCCGTGTTATCCTGTGAGAGCGCCCGAGCCGTCCCAACCCCTCCGCCGACAGACGCGACAGGAGACCGCCGTGGAACGACCGAACATCCTCTACATCCATTCTCACGATACCGGCAGGTACGTACAACCCTACGGCTACGCCGTACCCACGCCGAACCTCCAGCGGCTGGCCGAGCAAGGTATCCTCTTTCGGCAGGCCTTCTGCGCAGCGCCGACATGCTCGCCGAGCCGAGCCGCCCTGCTCACGGGACAGTCCCCGCATAGCTGCGGCATGCTGGGGCTGGCCCATCGGGGCTTCGCCCTACACGACTACCGGCGGCATCTCGTCCACACGCTCCGCGATGCGGGCTATACCTCGACGCTCGCCGGCGTCCAGCACATCGCCGAGGACGCGGGCACGATCGGGTACGATCAGATTCTCAACGTCGAGGGCCACGACGTCGAGCACGTCGCGCCCGCCGCCGTCGAGTTCATCCAAGGCGGACCGAGTCGGCCGTTCTTCCTTTCCGTTGGGTTCTTCGAGACGCATCGTGTCTTTCCGACGCTCGAGTCCGCCCGAACCGCGAACTACCTCCGGCCGCCGGCGCCGCTACCCGACGTGCCGCAGACGCGTCACGACATGGCCCGCTTTGCCGAAAGCGCGGCGCGGTACGACGAGGGGGTCGGCATGATCCTCGATGCACTGGAATCCGCCGGCCTGGCCGAGCAGACCCTCGTCATCGCAACGACGGATCACGGCGTGGCCTTTCCGGGGATGAAGTGCACGCTGACCGACCACGGCACCGGGGTCATGCTTATCCTCCGCGGGCCCGGCGGGTTCGACGGCGGTCAGGTCTGCGACGCGATGGTCTCGCACCTCGATGTGTTTCCGACGATCTGCGAGCTGATCGAGACGGAACCGCCCGGCCGGCTCGAGGGGAGATCGCTGCTGCCGCTGCTCCGGGGCGAAGCCGAGGAAATCCATGAGACGCTTTTCTCGGAGGTCACGTATCACGCGGCCTACGAGCCACAACGAGCGGCGCGGACGCCTCGGTGGAAGTACATCCGACGCTTCGACGATCGCAGCAAACCGGTCCTGCCGAACTGTGACGACGGTCCGTCCAAGGATCTGTGGATCGAGCACGGCTGGGCCGGCCACCCCCCGGCGGCGGAGCAACTCCACGACCTGATCTTCGATCCGAACGAGGCGCGCAACCTTACCGGAGAGCCGTCGATGGCCGAGGTGCTCGACGAGATGCGTGGCCGCCTCGATGCCTGGATGAGGGCGACAGATGACCCGCTGCTCCATGGGGCCGTGCCCGCCCCCCGTGGCGCCGAGGTCAACGATCCCGACGGCACGTCGCCGAACGAACGCCCGCACGTGGTGGCGTGAACCGCAGGGATGCGGCTTCGCCGTTCGGCAAGCCCCCCCTGGCCGAGGATTCGCATCGCGTCAAGCTGACGCGCCTGCACCCCCAAGAAACGACGGAATCAGAAACCGATCGCGCGGTAGCCGACGGCGCCCAGAACGCCCCCGATGAGGGGGGCGACAATTGGAATCCAGCTGTAGCCCCAGTCCGAGCCGCCCTTGCCCGCGATCGGCAGAATCGCGTGGGCAATGCGCGGGCCGAGGTCGCGCGCGGGGTTGATCGCGTAGCCGGTCGGCCCGCCGAGCGACAAGCCAATGCCCCATACGAGAAAGCCTACGAGGAGCGGATTAATGCCGATAGCGTAGACGACGGACAGATCCACATCGCTGGCCTCCTTGATGGCGTCTGCGTTGGCCGCGATGGCCAGCACCCCGAAGAGGAGCATGACGGTACCGATGATCTCGCAGAGCGCGTTTGCTCCCCAGGAACGAATCGCAGGGGCCGTGCAGAAGACGCCGAGTTTGGTCGCCGGATCCTCGGTCTCCTTCCAGTGCGGTAGGTAGGCGATCCAGACCACGACGCCGCCCGTGAACCCGCCGACCATCTGGGCGAGGACATAGCCGGGGACTTCACTCCAGGCAAACGCCCCGATACTCGCCAGGCCGAGCGTCACGGCGGGGTTGATGTGCGCCCCGCTGATCCGACCGACGCAGTAGACGGCCAAGGCCACGGCCAGGCCCCAGCCCGTCGCGATGACCATCCATCCGGAGGCGTTGCCCTTGGTCTTGCTGAGACAGACATTGGCGACCACACCGTCACCAAGAATGACGAGGATCATCGTCCCGACGGCTTCCGCGGCATACTCTTCCATGATGCTCCCTCTACTCTACCTGCCAAAGTGTTTGATAGAGTAGCGAAGCTTGGGTGGGCCTGCACTACC
>CAZKCX010000742.1:3101-3345 GCA_964550865.1 uncultured Planctomycetales bacterium | reverse complement strand
CCGGCAGGAAGTGCATCTCGATCTTCTTGAGGCCTTGGCCCTGACAAGCCTCGCAGCGTCCGCCCTTGACGTTGAAGCTGAACCGGCCGGCCTGGTAGCCGCGGATCTTGGCCTCGCGCGTCTTGCTGTAGAGCTGCCGGATGAGGTCGAACACGCCCGTGTAGGTGGCCGGATTGCTGCGGGGCGTCCGGCCGATGGGCGATTGGTCGATCTCGATGACCTTGTCCACGCGCGACGCGCCGAC
>CAZKCX010000742.1:0-3091 GCA_964550865.1 uncultured Planctomycetales bacterium | reverse complement strand
TGGTCTAGCTGGTCGAGCCCGTCGGTAATCTGTTCGATCCCCTGGGTCTGTTCTCTGCTTGCCTGGGTTATTTCGGCGAGAAAATCGGCGACTTTATTTGACCCGTCGACGATCTGCTCGAACGCACCCGGCTTCTCGCCCGTGTTGTGCAGCCGACGACGCAGGGCGCGGAGCAGTGTTTGCGTCACGAGCGTGCTTTTGCCCGAGCCGCTCACGCCCGTGACACAACTAAACACGCCGACGGGGAAGCGGACCGTGATGTCCTTGAGGTTGTTCTCCCGCGCGCCGCGGAGCTCGATGGCGTTGCTCTCGATGACCTTTCGCCGCTTACGGGGGAGCTTGATCTCGACCTGGCGCGAGAGGTACTTGCCCGTGATGCTCTCTTCGGACCCGAGGACCTCGTCCATCGGCCCTTGCGCGACGACCCGCCCGCCGTGCGGACCCGCGCCCGGACCGATGTCCACGATGTGGTCGGCGGCGCGAATCGTCTCCTCGTCGTGCTCGACCACGAGCACGGTGTTGCCGATGTCCGACAGCCGTCGCAGCGTCGTGATGAGCTTGGCGTTGTCGCGCGGGTGCAGCCCCATCGTCGGCTCGTCGAGCACATAGCACACGCCGACGAGGCCGCTGCCGACCTGCGTGGCCAGCCGAATTCGCTGGGCCTCGCCGCCGGAGAGCGTCGCGCTGGCGCGGTCGAGCGTGAGGTAGCCGATACCGACGTCCACCATGAATCGCAGCCGCTGGCGGATCTCCCGGAGGATCTGGTCGCTGATGACGTTTCGCTCCCCCTCGAGCTTGAGCTTCTCGAAGTAGCCCAACGCCTGATCGATGCTCATGCGAGTCACATCGGTGATGCTCAGCCCCTCTCGCTTGCCCCCGGCGCCGTGGATGCGGACGGCGAGGGATTCCGGTCGCAGCCGCGCGCCCTGACACGACTGGCACGGCTGCTCGGAGAGGTAGCCGTGCAGCCGGGCCTTGACGTACTCGCTCTCGGTCGACTCCCAGCGACGCTGCAAGTTGGGGATGACGCCCTCAAACTGCTTGCCGAAGCTCTCGGTATCCTCCTTGGTCGTGCCGTGGAGGAGGATTCGCTTGATGTCCTCCGGCAGGTTGTGGAACGGGGTATGGGGCGAGACCTCGAACGCCTCGCAGAATTCCTTCAGCATGCGGCTGTAGGCGATGTTCATCCGCTTGCCGCCCTTGCGCCACGCGTCGATCGCACCCTGCTCGAGCGACATCGTCGGATCGGGGATGATCAGATCCGTGTCGAACTCGAGGATCGTCCCCAGCCCGTCGCACTCCGGACAGGCCCCGTACGGGCTGTTGAAGCTGAACAAGCGCGGGCTCAGCTCTTCGAGGTTCACGTCGGGATGGGTCGGGCAGGCGTAGCGGGTCGAGAAGATCGTGTCCTGCCACGCCGGCTCCTCGCCTTCGGCATCGGGCGGCAAGTGCGTGACCACGACCACACCGTCCGACAGCGAAAGTGCCAACTCCACGGAGTCGGTCAGGCGGCTGCGGATCTCCGGCTTGAGGATCACGCGATCGACGACGGCCTCGACCGTGTGCTTCTTTCGCTTGCTGAGCTGCGGCGGGGCCTTGACCTCGAAGATATCCCCGTCGATGCGGACCCGGACGAACCCCTCGCGCTGAATCCGCTTGAAGACCTCGCGGTGCTCGCCCTTCTGCCCGCGGATGATGGGCCCGAGGACCATGAGCTTCGTGCCCATCGGCAGCGAGAGGATCTGGTCGACGATATGCGTAACCGTCTGCGCCTCAATCGGTTTTCCGCAGGACCAACAGTGAGGCTGCCCGACACGGGCAAACAGGAGGCGGAGGTAGTCGTAGATCTCCGTCGTGGTCGCCACGGTGCTCCGCGGACTGGAGGTCCCGGTCCGCTGCTCGATGGCGATCGTGGGCGGAAGCCCTTCGATGCGTTCGACATCGGGCTTCTGCATCTGCTCGAGGAACTGCCGCGCGTACGCGCTGAGCGATTCGACGTACTTGCGTTGGCCCTCGGCGTAGATGGTATCGAAGGCCAACGAGGACTTGCCCGAGCCGCTAAGGCCTGTGATCACCACGAGTTGGTCCCGAGGGATCAATAGGTCTACGTCTCGCAGATTGTGCTGCTTGGCGCCCTGGATCTGGATGTACTTGCCGTTCAGCTCCGCCAAACGCTCCCTCCTGGAGTTGCACAACGTAAGGGGGCCAATGGTGAATTTCGCCAGTACGGCAAACCTTCTACAGTAGTCGGAGGGACGCAAGAAGGCAAGGGCTTCCGGGACGGTCCAGAGGCAGAATTCAGGGGGCGGCTTCGGTTGGCCGAAGAGGGGAACCCACAAAGACCTGAGGCGGAACCCTTTTGTGATCGACCCCTTCGGAGCGGGCCGGCTCACTTCGCCGGCTGCGAGACGGCCTTCGCCGGCTGCAAGACGGCCTTCGCCGGCTGCAAGACGGCCTTCGGCGGCTCGACGACCGTCACGGGCGCGATCAAAGATGCACCCGAACCGGCGACTCCATACAATGGATTGGAGCCGGCGCGGACGGCGCGTCCGCGTGGAGGGCGAGCCTGAAAGCCCCGTGCACGTGCCTATGTGGGAGACACCCGAACCATGTCAGCCGAATCGAGCACCGCCAAGAAGATCCTGGGCGTATCCGGCTCGCCCCGAAAGGAGAGCAACACCGATCGCGCGCTCAAGATCGCCCTGGCCGCCGCCGAGGAGGCGGGCTGCCAGACGGAGTTCGTCAAGCTCAGCCAGTACAAGGTCGAGCCCTGTCGCGCCTGCCTGGGCTGTGTGGAGACGAGCGTCTGCGTGATCGAGGACGACGGGATCGAGCTCGCCGAGAAGGCCAAGGCGGCCGACGCCCTCATCCTCGCGTGCTTCACACCGTACTCGAGCATCGACGGACGATCGAAGGCCTTTCTCGAACGGCTCTATCCGCTCCGCCACCGGAAGGGCTACATGCAAGGCAAGCCCGGCGGGGTGATCGTCACCTCCGCGATTCCGCACGGCCACGACGGCCTGCCTCCGGCGGCGGAAATGGGCATCAAGGCCGTCCAGTTCTACATGATGGAGGAGGGGATGGACTTCAT
>CAZKCX010000741.1:2880-3345 GCA_964550865.1 uncultured Planctomycetales bacterium | reverse complement strand
ACCTTGAACTCGTGGCCGGTGGTGTAGCGCGAGAGCGGCGCGGATTCCACGTCCTCCATCGACTGCGGTGGCCGCGGCGGCTGCAACCCGTCGAACGTGCCGGCCGCTCGGGCGCTCGGGTGCTCGAACCCGATGTCGAACTTGCGGATTGTGATCGCGCGAAGCCCGGGCCGCCGCATCAGCGGAGCCACATGAAAGGGGTCGCCTGCAAGGGGGCTGGCGATCCGTCGTTGGATCTCGAACAGGACGACGTCGTCGCCGGACAGGTTGATCACGGGCTTCTCGAAGGCCACCGCCATGCCGGACGTCGCGTTCGCCCCTGTGAGGATCGGCGCACGGTCGAGCGGCGATGCTGCGCCGCCGGGGTTGATCAGGCCCGCGTTGAGCGTGCGCCCCAGCAGCGTCGCCCGTTTGCCGCGCTGAGGGGGCCGGCTGCCCGCAGGCACGATCACGATCCCGCGTTGA
>CAZKCX010000741.1:0-2870 GCA_964550865.1 uncultured Planctomycetales bacterium | reverse complement strand
GTCACCCGTGCGGGGATCAGCCGCTCGGCGTCGAAGATGGCATCGCCCCGATCCCTTCGTACCGTCACGCTCGTCAACGACGTGACCCCATCGCGACGCTTCACGGTGTAGTGTGTCACGTCTGCCTGCACCTCGCCCACGCAGATCAAGAATGGGATCGCTGCCGCAAGGAGATTTCGTTTCCGCCGGTTCATACCGTCCTCATAGTGATGGTCTGCCTCATGGTACCACCGGCTCGGTCGTTTCTCATCCCGTAACCAGGGGAGGGAAGGAGCCCGGGGTATCGTCTCGCGGACGGGGTGCCCCGACGTGACGTTCTTAGGGACCGTCGATGAGCCGCTTGGGCTTGACGCGCGCAGCGATGCATCGTGCGGCGAGCCGATGCCATTGCGGCATGGGGTGATTATCGTTGGGGTAGTACAGATCGGGATCGGCCAACGCGGCCTCCCGAGAAAGGTTCACATGGCGGATCCCGAGGTTTCGGCAGAACCCGACAATCCGGTCGTTCACGACGATCACCTGCCGTGTTCGCCCCCAGGGGAGCAGTACCACTACGAGCGGAATCTCTCGGGCACGACACAGATCTCGCATCTCCTCGAGCATGGCCCGGGTCTTGCGGAACTCCCGTGTCACGAGGTTGGGGTCATCGTCGTCGAGGGCCTGATCGGCGTCGATGGTGCCTTGGTAGAGAAGGTCTCCGTCATTCAGCGCGAAATAGGGCGACTCTGCGCCGAACCGATCGAGCATCTCCAACCAACTCTCCCGCCTGTCGTTCCGGCTCAGGTGGTGATGAATCCAAGCGTAGATGACGAGATCGGGCCTCGGTGCCTCCTCGAGGATTTCTCGTAGCAGAAGCACCGCATGCGCCGTCCCGTACCCCTCGCACGCCAGATTCCGCACCCGGCAGTGCGGCCAATACTCCTGCTGCAAGACGGCGGGGTAGCTCTCGTGGTCCTCCACCCCCGTGCCCATGGTGAAGGATCCCCCCATGATCGTGACCACCGGTCCCTCGTCCGGGCGTCCGGGAACCACCCGGTGGCCACGGGCATTCGTCGTGTGTGTCACCGAGAAGTCCGGGTTGGAGATCGTGGCCGAGGCATTCGGCTCCAGTCGCCAGCCATATCGGTCATCGGGAACGCTCAGGGCGGCCATCGGGCTCCCGAAGGCCCACAAGCGAACACGATACAGCTTCCAACGCAGGTTCAGGTCGAGCAGGCTATCCGCCATGTAGACCGCCATCCCGACCATGGCCAGGGTTCCGGCGAGAAGCGCCAGCTTCCTTCGGAATCGTCTCTTTCGGGCCATGGGCAGAAGTGCTCCTCCCCCTCTGAAGGACACGTTGCCGGTAGATGTGTTCATCGGCTTGTCGGCGGCGGTAGGAGCCTCTTGGAGAGGTGATCGCAGTGGAATGCGTGCCGGCTCTCGTCCGCCTCCCGTCAGGGCGGCAACGGTCTTTAAAGTACGTTCATTGTAGCCGAAGCGGGGCCGCTCTTCCCACCCCCGCGCTGCCTACCGCAATCCAAGCCCGGGTCGAACGTGATACCGCGGTTGGCGTGCCTGTATCGGGTTGTTGCGTCCGGAACGCGCCGCGGGTATACGTGAAGACGTTCCGTACGGGAATCCACAGCGCCATTCACTTTGCGAGGAATATCAGATGAGCAACGAACCGCAGTCGGGCATGGGCAGACGGTCCTTCTTGAAGTCCGCGGCGGCCGCGACGGCCGGCATCTCCGTCGTCAAGGCCGAATCGGTGGCCGGCACGAAGGCCAACTCCACCGTCGAGCTGGGGATCATCGGCACGGGCGGACGCGGTGTCTGGTTCGGCAAGCTTTGTCACCAGCACAAGGCATGCAAGGTCGTTGCGCTGCATGATCCGTTCGAGGATCGGCTCAAGGTCGGCCGCGACGCCCTCGGCGTCGACGCGTCGCGCTGCTACGACGGTTTGAAGGGCTACGAGGAGCTGCTGGCCTCGGGCGTGGATGCGGTCTCGATCACCAGCCCGCCGTACTTCCATCCGCCGCATACGATCGCGGCGATTCGCGCGGGCGTTCCCGTCATCGTCGCCAAGCCCGTGGCGTCCGACGTCGACGGCTGCGAGACGATCCTGGAAGCGGGCAAGCTGGCGGCGCGCAAGAAGATCTCCCTGCTCGTCGACTTCCAGACGCGCAGCACGCCGTACTTCATCGAGGCCGCCAAGCGCGTCCACGCCGGGGACATCGGCAAGTGCGTGCTCGGCGACGTGGCCTACCACGGCGGGCGGTTGCGACCGAAGACCGATCCCAAGGACAAGAGCGATGCCGCGCGGCTCCGCAACTGGGTGTTCGACATCGCGCTGTCGGGCGACATCATCGTGGAGCAGAACATCCACGTAATCGACGTGGCGAACTGGTATCTCCAGTCCCATCCGATCAAGGCCTACGGAACGGGCGGACGCAAGGTCCGCACCGAGGTCGGCGACTGCTGGGACCACTTCTGCGTGACGTTCTGGTATCCGAACGACGTGCTCGTGCAATTCCAGTCCACGCAATTCAGCAAGGGCTATGGGGATCTGTGCACGCGGATCTTCGGCTCGAAGGGCGTGGTCGATTCGCACTACTTCGGCATCGTGCGGATCGTCGGCGACAAGCCGTACAAGGGCGGACACACCAAGGGCATGTTCACCGAGGGGACGGTGACGAACATCAAGAACTTCGTTACGAGCATCAAGAACGGCCAGCCGCTCAACAACGTGGCCGAAAGCGTCGACAGCAACCTGACGTGCATCCTGGGTCGCATGGCCGCCTACGAAAACCGCACCGTCCCCTGGGACGAGATGATCGCCAAGAGCAAGCGATTCAAGGTGAACCTGAACCTCTGATCCGATCGGGGCG
>CAZKCX010000740.1:0-3350 GCA_964550865.1 uncultured Planctomycetales bacterium | reverse complement strand
GAGGTTAACTTTGACCGTATGCAGTTTGCCGATCCGTCCGTTTCGAACCAGCTCGCACGCGCGATGAAACTGCCAGCTCGAGCGTTGCTGGCTGCCGGTCTGGAAGACGCGCCCGTAGTGCCGGGCGACGCGGACCATCGCCTTGCCTTCGTTGATGGTCAGCGTCAGGGGCTTTTCGCAGTAGACGTCCTTACCGGACTTCATCGCCTCGATGGCGGTGATGGCGTGCCAGTGATCGGGCGTCGCGATGACGACGGCGTCGATGTCGTCGCGGGCGACCAATGCGCGAAAGTCCCAATAGGCCGCACAGCCACGATACGTCCCCTTGCCGTCGCGCTTGGCGTAGTGCTCGTCGACGCGGCGCTGCTCGCGGGCGAGGCGGATTGCCTCGACGTCGCAGACGGCAAGGACCTGGCATCGTCCGCGACGCAGAAAGCCGCCGAGGTGGCCCCGCATCATCTTGCCCATCCCGATGAAGCCGAGCGTCAGGCGGTTGCTCGGCGCGACGGCCCCGTCGGCTCCCATCGCGGATGAGGAGACGATATAGGGAAGGCCAAACGCACCGGCCGCGCGCCCCAGGAACTGACGGCGGCTCACGCCCGTCTCGTGGTCACGTCTCCTGCTGCTTCCGATCGTCATCGCAGTCGTCCTCCCATATCGTTGGTAGCGGCCGGACCCCGGCGCGGCGTTTCCCGCCGAGGAGGGGGCCGCGCGCCGCGGTTTCTCGAGTGGACCGTGGGAACGCGTGCCCATCGGTACGTCCGGAACGCGTGATTCTACTTGTCGCCAAGCGTGGTCGGCAAGCAAGCTACGGGCATCGGGCCGATAGCGAAAAACCGGAAATCGGGAGGGGGCACGGCATCTTGACTTGTGGTATCCGATTGGCTACAAGCGAGGTTTCCGTACTGGGAACCGAGAAGAAACGGAAGCCCGACCATGAAACCGAAACGAGGATGGGTCGTTGTAGCGTTCGGACTCGCGATCGTTCCGTGGATGGTAGGCTGCGAGAACGGGATGTGGGGTCCGAAGCAAGAACCCCTCAAACCCAGGGAGCAGCTGGGCCGCACCACCGACATCCCCGTGCCCGCGGGATTCGAGATGGACGAAGCCGCCTCGGAGGACAAGTCCACGGGCGGCTGGAGATACGTGCGGCATACGTACCTGGGCAAGCCGGATCCCCAGCGCGTGCGGGTGTTCTACCGCGAGGAGATGCCGCTGGCCAAGTGGAACCTCCTGAGCGATGAGATGCGCCAGGGCACGTACCATCTCCACTTCGAGAACGAGCTGGAGAACGCCGACATCACCATTTCTCAGGTCAAGAAGACCTGGTCGACCAAGACGAAGATCGTCATTGAGGTCTCGCCGAAGGGAAAGAGCAAGGCCATCAAGAAAGCCCCCGAGAAGTAGATGAAAGCGAGCCGTAGACAACAACTCCGGTCGAACGAGCTGGCCGAGAAGCTCAACCAGCTCGTCGAGTTCGTCAATGCCAACAGTGGAGCGGTGCTTGCGGGCGTGGCGGCCGTCGTGATCGTCATCGGCCTGGGGTTCTACTGGTATACCGCCCGGGCATCTCGTCAGGCGCAGGGGTGGACCGACTTCTACGGCACACAGCTCATCAGCTCGCCGGACGGAAAGCTGAATGCCTTGCGCGACGTCGCCAGCCGGTACAAGGATCCGACACTGTCCACCTTTGCGTATCTCGCGTACGCCGATGGATGCATGCAACAGGCCACGGCCGTCAATCGAACACCCGAAGAGCGCCAGAAGTTTCTCAGCGATGCGCAACAGACGTACCAGACGATTCTGAAGCACTTCCCCGATCAGTTGCTTGCCGTGGCCGCGGCACATCTGAAGCTGGGTGTGCTGGCCGAATCGAGCCGGCAGTGGGACATGGCCCGCCAGCACTACCAGGCCGTCATCCAGGATGATCGATTCGCCGATATGCCCCAGCATGAGGTGGCGGTCGAACGGGAGGCACAGCTGGCGCAGCTTGCCCAACCGATCACGTTCGGCCCGCCGACGACCACGGCCCCGACGACCACGCAGGCCGCATCGACGAAACCGGTCTCGGAGGCGATTCGGACCACGACGCCGCCGATCCAGATCGAACCGTCCACCCAGCCAAGCACCCAACCAGGCACGTAGGACTCCTAGTACCGTATTTCGCAAGTGGTACGACTATGGCAGCGTTCATGTGTGCCACGTTTGCTGCCCGAGCCGCGGCATTCATGCCGCGCGGCCGCGCCGGATGAATCCGGCGGCTCGACGTAGCTCGCCACGAGCGGCTCGGGCATATCGTCGCGATACTTCTGAAATGCAGTCCTAAGCTCCCCTTGCTCAGCGAATCCGAAAAGGCTGACGTGGCCCGGTCGCCCTCGGCTGGACAATCCCGCGCTTCACGGCCGGAGCGCCGTGCCACAGGATGAGAGCCCTATGCGTCCGGGCAATCGGATCCTTGCCGCTCACGCATCACGCGCTGGAGGGTTGTGGAGATGATGTCGAGTCGGCCGCGGCCGAGCGTGGAGAAGATCTTCTCTCGCTGCCGGTCTGTGTAATGTGCATCGAGGAAGGCGGGGACGTCGACCGCGTCTCCCCAGCACATCTCGAGCCGGCTGCACGGAAGCCCTTCGTTCATCTGCCGGCAGTAGCCGAACCGCACGGGACCGCCGAGCTGCGGGCACCGCCAGAGGTCTTTCTCGTCGTGGCGCGCGATGTCCGGCTCGTTTCCCTCGTTGGGGGGAGAGATATCGTACGTGGGTGGCATTGCGATGGCCTCCGGATCGTCCTTCGACGATTCTAGGTGGATTCGACGCGCCCGTGCAAGCCGCGCGACGGTTTCCAACGGGTCGCCAATCCTCCCCATCTGCCGAGCCCGCTACCCGGGAGTACACGCACGACATCTTGAAGCGGCTTGGAGAGGCTTGTACAACCAGTCATTCGGATCGAACGAGGAGACAGCCATGCCCTCCAGCGACGAACCCTCGTGCACTTCGTCCCGCACCGTCCACGACACGCTCGGCGAGATGCAGGTGCCGGCCGAGGCGTACTACGGCGCGCAGACGGCGCGGGCGATGGAGAACTTCCCCGTCTCGGGTCAGCCCGCGCGATGGGAACTGTTCGAGGCCATGCTGCGGATCAAGCGGGCGGCGGCCGAGACACACGGTGGGTTGGGCCTGATCGAGGAGGAGGTCGCCGGTGCGATCGCCGCCGCGTGCGACGACCTCATCGCCGGCGCGCATCGCGATCAGTTCGTCGTGGGCGCCTATCAGGCCGGCGCGGGCACGAGCTTGAACATGAACGTCAACGAGGTCGTGGCCGCCCTCGCGCTCGAGAAGCTCGGTCACCCGCGC
>CAZKCX010000739.1:0-3365 GCA_964550865.1 uncultured Planctomycetales bacterium | reverse complement strand
TGGAGAGCGAGCTGTTCGGCCATGTGAAGGGCGCCTTCACCGGCGCCGTGCGTGACAAGCGCGGACGCTTCGAATCCGCCGCCGGCGGCACGGTCTTTCTGGACGAGATCGGCGACATCTCTCAGGCCATCCAACTCAAGCTGCTTCGCGTCCTTCAGGAGCGGACGATCGAGCGCGTGGGCGACGAGGAATCGATCCGCGTCGACATCCGTGTGGTCTCGGCCACCAACAGGCCGCTGGCGGATCTTGTCGCGGAGGGACAGTTCCGGAACGATCTCTATTACCGGCTCCGCGTCGTGCCGATTGAGCTCCCTCCGTTGCGCAGCCGTCGCGACGATGTCCCCATCCTGGCCGATCACTTCATTCGGCGTTTCGCCGAGCAGACCGGCCGGCCCGTGACGGGCATCGACGAGACCGCGTTGGGATTGATGCTCGACTACGCCTGGCCGGGCAACGTCCGTGAGCTGGAAAACGTCATCGAGTACGCCTTCGTGAAGGTGCGTGAAGGATCGATCCAAAGCCAGCATCTGCCGCCGGAGTTGCGAGAGTGTGTGCTGGCCTCGTCCAAGTCGACTCCGCAACCGCAGCCGATCCGTCGAGGCGATCTGACCTTCGACGCGGTGGAAGACGCCCTCGCACAAAGCGGGTGGAACATCTCCAAGGCGGCGCGGCGACTGCAAATCAGCCGAACCACACTCTACAAGCGAATTAAGCAGTTCGGATTACAACCCTCGGAGTCCTGAGGACCACCTCGACGACGGGGTCGACCGCGAGACGGCCGCCTCAGCCTGGCTTCGCCGGCGCACGGAGCCACCGAGTATCGAGGCGCGTCGATGCCCAAGGACTCGCTGCCCTATCGATCCGCCATGCAGACGATGCGGCCGCCGGCCTGCGCGATGAACAGTCGCCCGTTGGCCGCGGCCATGCCGTCGAATACCGGAATCGTATCGAGCGTGCCCTCGGCGAGCTTCTTGCCGTCGGCGGCGGAGACCACGCAGAGGATGCCGCCCTTCTCGCCTCGCAAGGCGGCACTTTGCTCGGCCAGCGCCTGCCGGATGCCTTTGTCGCTGAGCTGCTCGATGGCCCGGACCTGATCGGCCACGTCCGGTGGCCCGGCGACGAAGAGGTGTTTGGCATCGCCGTCGCCGTTTGACCCCATCGCCGGCGCCACCAGCAGCGCCCGCGCATGAAGCGGGATGGGATGCGACCAGTGCACCTCGGGGCGCGTCTTGTAGACCAGGCCGTACGGGCCTCGCCGTCTAGGCTTGGCCTTGGGGTTCACCTTGATGATCTTGGGGGCCTTGGCCGACGCGAACAGGTGATGGACCACCGGCGTACCGATCAGCTGCTGCGACGGCCGGCCGAACCCGTAGACGTTGGATTCGTCGAACGCGAGGATTCGACCGGTCGGGGCCCGATACCCGGCGAGGTACCAGCCCCCGGCGGCGGAGATCGGGTTCTTGCCGTAGATCCAATACGTGCGGTGCCACCAGGTGTCGTCGAGGAACCCCGTCGGACAGAACAGATGCGCCGTCGGACCGGTCTGATCGGTGTAGTCGGTGGGCGTGAGGACGTCGGTCCGCTTTCCCAGCAGGGAAAAGGGCTGTGACCGCATGTAGACGAGTCGGCCGTCGTAGCTGAGGATGTCCGCCAGGGCGACGGGCAGGTTCGGCCACCGAGCCTTGGCTTGGAGTCTCTCACCCGTGTCGGGCCGCCGATGGTCGAGCACGGTTTCCGAGAGCTTGCGCCCCGTCGCCAGGTCGAGCCGCAGCAGACGCAGCCCGCCGTCGAGGTACATCGATCGGCCGGCCACACCCATGACGACGCCCTGACCCGAACCGGCAGAAGGATCGTCCAGCACGAGCACGCTGCCGTGCACGGGCCAGACGGATTCCAACCGGTCGTAGCAGACGATGCGACGATCCAGCGGGGCCGCGCGAAACCGCCACACCAGCGCGCCGTCCGTCGCGCGGAGACACGTGATCCATCCGTCCGCCGATCCAAAGACGGCGCGGCCCTTGGCAATCGTCGGGGGTGAATCGATCCGTCCGCCGGCCGTGTAGGTCCAGACGGTATTACCGGACATGGCATCGATGGCGTGCAGGGTGTGCGAATCGATCGACGCGACGAAGACCTTGCCCTCGGCGATCACAGGGCTCGTCAGCTTACCGCCGATCCGGGCCGCCCACACGGGGACTAGCGCGGTGGGCAGCGGCGTCTTGGCGAGCCCACTCCGGGCTGCGTCCCCGCGATACGTCGGCCAATCGCCCGTCGATGCTGCCCTGCCGGACTTGCTCGAGGACTGAAGCGCCTCGTACGCGGGGCCGCGCTGCAGCCGGTCTCCGTCGGAGAGGGTCTTCGGCAAGGGCTGCCGCGCGCCGCCGCTCGCCAGCGCGTTCAGGCTGTTGAGCTTCGCGACGATGTAGCACGCACAGGAATGCGGCGGCGCGTAGATCAATCCGTTTGCCGGCATGATGCCGTAGAGGCACGCGCCGCGGACCCAGTAGTCGCGGGTCCACGTGCCGGAGCAAACGTCGATGCATTCGATGCCCGTCCGCGAGGCCAGAACATATTGCTCGGTGGCCTTGGCACGGTGGCAGCGGTGGTGGGGCATCCGGTTGCCGCGGTCCGGGGGGAACTGCCGCTCGATCTTGCCCGTCTTGGGATCTCGGCCGACGAACGCCCCCTTGTCGCGATTGTTGGTCAGCGCGGCCGTCCAGACCAGGCCGTCGGCGACGAGCACGTCCTCGGGGGAGTCATAGCCCGACGGGGGATGCTCGGCCGACCAGAGGACCTCGCCCGTCGCGAGCGAGAGGGCCTGCATGGTGTCCTTGCCGCCGCGATGGCGCTTCATGTTCTGCGCCCCGGCGAAGAGGACGACACCGTCGTGGACGACCAGCGTCGGCGCGAAGAACGCAAAGATCTTGTCGGGGCTGGGCACCGACTCGGACCGCCATAGCTCCTTGTGGCTCTCGGCATCGACGCAGATGACCTGCGTGCCGTTGTGCAGCACGATCCGCCCGTCGGCGACGGCCAACGTCAGCGGGGCGATGATGTAGTCGCGTTGCCAGACGACCTCGCCGGAGTCGGCTCGGACGACGAGCAGCGTGCTCGGGGCCCGCTCCCACGGCTTGCGCATCGCCTCTTGGATCAACCGCTTCATGCTCGGATAGGTCCCGCGTCCCCAGCCGCGTTTCTCGGGTCTCTTGTTGACCACGAGATAGAGCAGGCCGTCGGCCGCGACGATTTCCTCCGTCCCCCGGCTCGTCTTGCAGGTCCAGAGCGTCTTGCCGGTGGTCGCGTCCAACGCGCTGACCGGCGCGTCGTAGGCGAGCGTGGCGAACACGCGTTCGCCGATCGCGACC
>CAZKCX010000738.1:0-3373 GCA_964550865.1 uncultured Planctomycetales bacterium | reverse complement strand
CGAAGCACAGCTTCGATCCGTCGGGCGAAGCCTTGGGATACATCTCATCGAGGCCCGGAGTGTTCGTCAGGTTTCGGGCGTTGCCCCCGTCGGCATCCATGATCCACAGATCCCAGTTGCCCTCGCGGAAGCGTTCAAACACGATTCGGTGGGGGTAGGTCTTGAGCTCCGCGCGAAGCGCATCGGACTGCGGAGCCATCGTACCGGCGGGCGCTTCGGCACGCACCGACGACGCCGAGCCCCACGCGAGCACCAAGACGACCAACATCCGCAGGCCGGCGCGACGCGACCGAGGCGCGCGCGACCACGCTCTTGTCTGTTGCCTGGGCATTCTTCGATTCACCTCGTGGATGAAAGCTTGCCTTCGTTCTCGGCCCGTACCGGCGGAAGCCAGTCGGGCTCCTTGTTGCTCTTGCCGTTCGTCGTCAGGGCGTGCCACTTGTGGTAGCCGTGGGCGTCGGCCACGCAGATATCCCACCCCTCGGCCTCGATGCCGATGACGTACCGGGCGGTCTTCATCTTGGTGGGCTGCCGCGGTCCTCGGCTGCAGAGGATGTACTTGCCCTCCGGGGACCAATCCGCGTGATAGACCTCGATGGGATTCAATGCCGAGACGACCCAGCGCTTGTTCCGCAGCTTCGGCATGCCCTCGCTGAAGTCCAGATCGGCCACGCCGATGCCCAGCATCTTGTCCTTGCCCTGTCCTTGTGCCTTGGCGTACGCGATCTTCTTCCCGAGCGGGCCGATGTCCGGCCGGCACTGCCAGAACTTCTTTTCGGCCTTGACGAGCTCACAATGCCGTTTCCCGTCGGCCTCGAACGCGATGATCGAATGGCTGTAGCCCAAGCCGCCGACGGCGCTCGATGCGAACCACTTTCCGTCCGGCGTTAGGCTGATGCACAGCAGCTTGCGGATGTCCTTGTTGACGTGCCGGCGGGTCTTTCCCGTTCGGACGTCGTAGAAGTACAGGCCCTCATTCGCCGTGTAGACGCTCGTCCGCGCACGGGGAATGCCCTTGAGATACGCGATGACGGTGCCGTCGGCGTTCCAGCAGGGCTGACGGGCGCACTCGGCGATCTTGCGACGGTTCGTGCCGTCACGATCCATGAGATAGATGTTCCGCACGCGCGCCTTGCCCTCGCCCTCATCCACGACAAACGCGATCTGCGTGCCGAGCGGCGAGGCCTTCGGGTACATCTCGTTGATGTCCTTGGTCTGGGTCAGGTTCTGCCTCTTGTCGCCGTCGGCGTCCATGACCCAGATGTCCCAGTTCCCGTCTCGATACGTCTCCCAGAGGATCTTGCACGGGTACGTGTCGAGCTGGTTGATCAGCTCAGGGCACTTGGGCAGCGCTTCCTCCGCACCGGCCGGCGCCGGAAGGACGGCGAATCCCCCGAGGATCGCGCACGAAATCCCGCAGACTGCATAGCGTCCCGCGTACATCCGGTTCTCCCGTCTTATGGGGCTTGTAGTGCCTGGCGGAGTGCGGCCGTCATCGCCTGCTCCGTTCCCTTTCCTACGAAACACCACTTGCCCGGTTCGTAGCCGCCTTCGTCAAAGGCCCGATCGATGGGCACATAGCCGGGGCCCAAGCCGCCGAACCCGATCACCATAACGAACGAGTCCGGTCGCATCTTCTGGGCCATCAGCTGATACTCGACGAACGGCTCGCCGGGCAAGAGCACGATCTGCGCGACGTCGAAGTCGAGCGTCGGCACCTGGATTACATGCCCCGCCTTGACCCGTCGCACCCAACACAGCCCCAGTGCCGCGCGGACGCGCTCGGCGAGCGGTTCCTTCGGTTCGT
Source organism: uncultured Planctomycetales bacterium (assembly GCA_964550865.1). Classification (GTDB taxonomy): domain Bacteria; phylum Planctomycetota; class Phycisphaerae; order UBA1845; family JAFGLZ01; genus JAFGLZ01. Next base: position 1,566 of record CAZKCX010000738.1, on the reverse strand, counting down.
CGAGGATCTTCCTCAGACCCGCCTCGCGGAAGGCAGGATCCTCCTTCAATGGCAATCGCAGCGGCGTGGTTCGATATGCCATTTCCTGCAACCGGTGTCGCCGCGTCGCCTTCCACGCCTTGACCATGGCCTGAACCAGGCGATCGGTCAGGATCGGCCTCATCTTCGGTGAGCCGTCATTGTACTTGCCCGCGCCCAGATTGCCCCCGCAGCCGTTCGTCATGATCTGGAACACGTCTCGATCGTCTTCCTGCCGCCGTGCCCGCGCCAGGCCGAAGAAGTCGCTCGACGCCTTGCCCGTGCGATAGTAGCTCATGGGGTGTGTCGCGTAGCAGCTCAAGGCCGCCACCGGCTCGTCGCGGTGCCAGAAGCTGATCGTCTTGAGATACGGGTCGATCGTCCCCTCCGGCGCGGCGATCAACTCCGGGTCCGTCCACGAGCTTCCCCGCATCTTGCGGACCTTGCCGTTCGGCCGGTGGATCCGGCGGTTCGACGCCACCTTCTCGACCTTCGCCTGGCCGATGCCGATGTGGGTGATCGCACGCGGCGACTTCAATGCCTTCCGTAGTGCCGCCGCCGTTCGTTGGACGGCCTGCTCATGGAATGCCGGATCGGTCAGTCCGTCCTTGACGCCACGCTTCTCGAGCATGCGTCGCGCCTCGAGGTCGGCCAACGGTGCGTCGTGCTGGTGGAGCTGACAGACCATCACGCGACTTGGATCCGTCTCGGCCGCCTCGGCCAACGCCTCTTTCCATCGGTCTTGTGAGGAATTGTGCGCCTCGCACCAGTCGATGGCGCACAGGACGATCGGCTTGCCCGGGCCGTCGAGCACGAAGCCTCGAGCGTATAGTGGATCAGCGACTCCCGTCACCGGTGGGACCAGGCCTCCGCAGAGCGGGTGCCCGACCGGCGGGGTCACATCGGCCGAGAAGCACGCGATCAAGATGGCGGCCGTCATACGCGAATTTCCTTCTGGTCGCAGTCTGGGAACCAAAGGGCCTTTTGCCTGGGCTCTATCGGGGGCCGAGACCCGTACCCAAACCTCCATCTTCGGCGGCGCCGGTCCGCAATGTCAAGCCGGCCGACTTCTTGGCCGAATTGAGGGGTTGAGGCAACGTGGCACGGGCGTCGTGCGCGGGAACCACGTAGCGTGACTATCTTGCCCATCAAGCACGTAGCACGGGCGTCTTGCCCGTGAGTTCTCGCCGATAGATACCCGATGGCGTCCTTGGCACCGCACACTGCAACGGAGCCCGGTACTTCGAGGTCGTCGACAAGACAGGCGGGTAGCAGGCTGTCAGATCTTCGGGGACGACCTTGCCCCTCACTCTGCGGGTTCCAGCAGCAGATAGTCGATCCCGAACATATAGAGCTTCCTCGCCTGCTCGTTCGCCCCGACGATCTCCACGCTCAATCGGTGCTCGCGCGGCGTCAGCTCATGCGTGCCGAGGTCGATTGGGCCCGTCGGCGTGGCCGTCTCGCTGTAGAGGTCGATGGGCTTACCGAGCTTCTCTCCGTCCAGGCTGAGCTGCACGATACCATAGTCGTAGGACTTGGTGAGCTGTA
>CAZKCX010000737.1:0-3373 GCA_964550865.1 uncultured Planctomycetales bacterium | reverse complement strand
ATGCCCCACCGTCCGCGCATGCAGTACAGCACGTTCTCCGAGCGGACGCCGACCCGCAAGGAGCTCCGTCGCCTCGCCGCGGCCGGTGAGCTCCAGGGCCCGGCCAAGTTGCTCATGGAGCCGACCAAGCCGGCGGAGGAGCTGTACGACACGCAGGTCGACCCGTATGAGCTGCACAACCTGGCCGATTCCGCGGAGCACCGGGAAGTCCTCGAGCGGATGCGCGACGTCCTGCACCAGTGGATAGTCGACACCCGCGACACAGGGCTGCTGCCGGAGGCCGAGATGCACGCACGCGCCGACGGCAAGTTGCCCTACGACATGGCGCGTCGGCCGGGCGTCTTCCCCGTCGGGCGAATCCTCGACTCCGCCGAGCTCATCGGCCACGGTCCGACGAAGATCGCCGAACTCACGCAGCGCCTCACCGACGCCGACGCCGGCGTCCGCTACTGGGCGGCGACGGGGCTGGCCGCGCTGAAATCGAAGGCGTCCCCAGCCAAGGAGCGCCTGTCCGCGGCCCTCGGCGATCCGAGCCCGCCCGTCCGATTCGCCGCGGCCGAGGCGCTCTGCGGGTTGGCATCTCAAGACGCCTCTCTGACGGAGGCGGCCGTTGCGGCGCTCGTCGAAGGACTGGAGCATGCAGACAAGCGCGTCCGCCTCCACGCCGCGATCACCGTGTCCGTCATCGGCTCGAAGGCTCGACCGGCGATCCCGCAGATGAAGGAGGCGCTCAAGCGACAAGGCAAGGGGGACTACGCGATGTTCACCCGCTGGGCCCTGGAGCGTGCGCTCGCCGAGCTGGGAAGCGGCTGAAACGTAACGGAACACGAGGAGGGCCAGGGGGGGAATCGTTCCCGCCGAGCTATCCGGCCTCCGTTTGCTCGGTCGGTCTCGCGGTCTCGGCTTCTGCGCTCAGCCAGTATCGTTCAGAGGTGAACTGTCCGGGCTTGTAGGCGTCCAATCCGAATGCTTCGAGCATCCCCATCAGGTGGCGCTCCTGTTCCGCGTCGACGGACTTGCGCCATCGACGGATGAGATAGTCGTGATCGCTCTTCGCAACCGCGTCCTTGCTGCCGTCGAAGGAGAAGCCCACACTGAACGAAGGGACCCGCGCTTGGGCGATCATCCGTTCCGGGTTTGGTGCGTCGATCCGCGGCGCCAGCCAGGTCAAGACGGTTCTGGGCTCGAGCACGAGTTGCTCATAGGTCAGCACGTGTACGCGAGGATGTCGCACTTGCAAGGGAACGGCGGCCGGGCGCGTGTGGCCTCGGCTGACATGGCCGCGGCCTCTCGCTAAAATAATGGGCTCTGCGCCGATTGCCGGAGGCCGTGCGAGGAGCGTACATGCCGCATCGATACGTCTGGCGAAAGACCCGTGATGTGATCGTCTACCGTATTCTGCGCGTGAACGATTCCCCGCATCGGATCGCCCTAGGGGTGGCCATCGCCTTCTTTGTCGCTTGGACGCCGACGATCGGCTTTCAGATGATCCTCGCGGTGACGCTTGCGTCGATCCTCCGCGCCAACAAGGCCGTCACCATTCCCGTCGTGTGGATCAGCAATCCGGTGACGGCCGTCCCCCTGTACTACACCAACTGGTGCTTCGGGCACCTCGTGCACTATCGCACCCTGGAATTCGATCCGGCCGTACGTGCCACGCTGGCCAAGCTCGTCGCGACAAAGGGAAGCTTCGCCGCCTTTGTGAGGAATTTCTTCGACATCCAATGGTGGCGCGAGCTCATGACCTTGACGGCCAAGTGTGGCGTCGACCTGTGGATCGGGAGTATCATCCTGGGAGCGGTCGTTGCCGGAATCAGCTACCCGGTCTTCCTATGGGCGGTACGGGCGTATCGACGGGCGAGGCATCGGCCCGAAGACCCATCGGCTGAGACTTCCGCCGACGCCGCGCCGTTGTCGGTGAAAGCCCCCCCAAATGAACCTGTCGAAACGGCCAACGCGAACGCCGGCGACTGACCCTCGACCGACCATGCGGGGCGGTGGCGTCGGGGGGGAGGGGATGGCTACCACGGGTTGCTCCTTTCTTTCGCGGTCCTTCCCCGTGGCTCCAGTCCGATGCCCCGCCGGGGCATCTCCATCGATGGCCCCGGGCCAATCCGCGATGCTCGCTCCGCACGAGGAATGCGTGCATCCCCCTGAAGAGATTTGCCGCCCGAGGAAGACAAGGTGCGCGACGTTTGCCGCACGAGGAGAAGGCTCTGTGACGCCCCCGAACCATCCTGGCATCCTTTGCGCCGGCATGGTTCTTGCCGCCTGCCTAGGCTCTAACGCTCGGGTCCTGGGCGTTGGTGGTCTCTTCGCGCCGTGCAAGGTGCTCGGATGGGTCGACGGCGAGCCGGTCGCCATGCTCGACGCCGGCCGAACCCAGGGCGTCTCGCTGGACGACCGCGCCGTGCTCGTCATCGACGACGAAATCGTGGTCGAGGGACGTGTCTTCGTCCTCGAGCCCGATCGTTGTGCCGTGGAGGTTTCGGGGCGATCCCTCAACAGAAGACAGGCCCGGACGGCCGTCGTCGTTTCCCGCATGTTGCCCGGCGCCTGCCGCATCGCCTTGCCCGCTGGAACGACCATCTTGGCCCACATCGATCGCGTCGCCCCCGGACGTCGCACCGGTTGGTTGGATGAGGGACGGACCTCCGGTCTGGTGCTCGGGGACAGCCTCCTGGTCGAGACTCCTCGTGGGATCATCGCCAACGTGGAAGTGATCGAGGTCTATGCACGTCAGGCCTTAGTCCGGCTCACACCCCTCAAGCCAAAGACGGTAGTACGTCCGGGAGACCTCGCGCGACTCTGGCCGAGCCCGGCCGAACGCCGAAGCGGCCAGGTGGAGCTGCCGATTGTGGCCGTGACGCCGCACGAAAACGAGCAGTACGTCTGGCTGCCGGCTGATGTTGACGGCGGGGTGCGAATGGACCGCCACATCGAGATCCGACGTAACGGGACCTACATGGCCACGGCCATCGTGGATCGGCTGGGTACGCCCCTCTCGCGAGCCACCACCATCGAAGCCTACGTGCGCAAGGCCGTTCGCGTCGGGGACCAGGCCTTGCTCTTGATCGAGCCGGGCAGCGAAGGGCCTATCGGGCGCATCTTCCGCATCGACCGCGACTACGTCCTGATATCCGCGGGCGAGGATCTCGGCATCGCCCGCGGCCAGAAGCTCTTTGTGGTTCGAGACCAAGCCGTGATCGCCACGGCCATCGTGCGCACGGTGAAGGCCACGTACGCCGGGGCCACCATCCAGGGACGGCCCACATCGGCTCCCCAGCTCTGGGACGCGGTGTACAACCAGGCTCCCCGGGTTCGATCGGTGCAGAGGATCGGACAGGTCGATGTGGTCGCTCCCGGAGGGCGT
>CAZKCX010000736.1:0-3432 GCA_964550865.1 uncultured Planctomycetales bacterium | reverse complement strand
CAGTGGATATCAGCGAGAGTCTGAAAGCGGGTGCGCAGGCGTTCGAGGCGCAGCTCGGCGAAGGAGCGGCGGCCTCGCTTTCGCTGGACGGCGTCATGGATGCGCTGGCCGATTTTCTTCCCGGCGAGGGCCGGAACGTCGACCTGGGTGCGCTGATCGGCCAGATGCAGGGCGGCGACCTGGCCTCGCTGGCCGAGTCCTGGCTGGGCGACGGCGGCAACGCTGCCATCGGCCGTGAGCAGTTGTTGTCCATCTTCGGCGACAGCCGCGTCCGGGACTTTGCCGATCGGCTCGGGCTGGATCAGGACACGGCGCTGGCCGGCCTCCAGGGCGCGGTACCCGAGATGGTCGACAGGGCCTCGTCCGGCGGCACGCTGGAATCGCTGGGCGGCATCGGCGGAGTCATGGGCATGGCCGGCAAGCTGTTCGGCGGCACCGGAGGGGTGGCCGAGGCGGCCATCCGCACGGCCCACTTCTTGATCACCGGCAGAGAGCTGAAGAACCTGAACGTGGAAGCGGCACGGGGGCTGAAAGGCGTCAAGGAAGCTCGCCTCCACATCGACGGGCTGGAAGTGGGGGTCGCGATTGTCAGCGGCCTGGCCAACGCCGGTCGGTTGCTGGAGGAACTCCGTCGCGGTCGCAACGACCTTCATTTCATCGAGGTGATGACGTGCCCGGGCGGCTGTATCGCCGGTGGGGGACAGCCGTCGGGAACCAACCTGGAGGCAATACGGGCTCGGATGCAGTGGCTGTACACGATCGATGAGAACGAGCCGCTGCGAACGTCGCACCGTAATGAGTCGGTCCGGCGGCTGTATGAGGAGTTTCTCGGTCATCCGCTGGGCGAGAGAAGCCATGCGTTGCTGCACACGCACTACGCCAGACGAGAGGTGCTGGTCTGATCGATACGGAAGGTTAAGGCATGTCCACAAAGGTCCTTGTTGTTGACGATGACGTTGATTTTCTCTCGGAACTGAAGGAACGCCTTGAGGGCCGCGGCTACGAGGTCGTCACCGCGGAGGGGCAGATTTCGGCCGAGAGCATCCTGGAGGACTGCCGCCCGGACTTGGCGATCGTCAACCTCATGATGGAGTACACGGACAGCGGATTCGTGCTGAGTTACCACATCAAGAAGAAGGATCCGACGATCCCGGTGATTCTCGTGAGCGCCGTGAGAAGTCAAACCCGACTCGATTTCCACGCCGCCACCCCGGAAGCGCGATCCTGGACGAAGGCCGACGCGATGTTGGACAAGCCGGTGCGGTTCGAACAGCTCGAGCGCGAAATGGAACGCCTGTTGGACATCCGTAGAGATGTGCACGCAACCGCCGCGGGCCATTGAACATCGAGAATCCATGCCGCGCAACGCAGATCGTCGATGGAAACAACAGTGCCGCCTCAGCTACCGATCATGCCGTGTGAGCTTCGGCGACCGCACGAGGTTGAGCGATGGACTGGCGGGAAATCCTGTATTGGCTTCACGAAGAGAATGAACGGTGTCTGGAGGACCTCTGGCGTCGAGCCGACACGGTGCGGCGACGCCACGTCGGTAACGACGTCCATCTGCGCGGTTTGCTGGAGATCTCCAACCATTGCGTTCGCCGCTGTTGGTATTGCGGTCTGCGTCGGCCCCATTACGGACTGAAGCGGTACCGCATGACCGAGTCGGAGATCATGGATGCCGTCGATCACGCAATGCGAGTCGGCTGTGGCACGGTCGTGATGCAAGCGGGCCAGGACGACGGACTCCGTGAGGAATCCATCTCCCATCTGGTGCGGCGGATCAAGGCCGAAACCCGACTGGCGGTAACCCTCAGCCTCGGCGAACGCTCTGAAGCAGACCTGGCCGCCTGGCGTCAGGACGGTGCGGACAGGTACCTGCTTCGATTCGAGACCTCCAACCGGGCACTCTACAAACGGATCCATCCCTCGTTGCCGGGCGAGTCATCCGACCGAGTCGCCATGTTGCCGTATCTCCGCCAGCTCGGCTACGAGGTCGGCAGCGGCATGATGGTGGGCGTTCCCGGTCAGACCTACGAGGACCTGGCCGACGACGTCGAACTGCTCGGCTTGCTCGATCTGGACATGATCGGCATCGGGCCCTACTTGCCGCACCCGGCAACCCCGCTTGCCCAACGGTGCGCCGGGCTGTCGGCGCCCTCCGATCGCCAGGTACCGAACACGGAGATCATGACCGACAAGGTCTTGGCGTTGGCGAGAGTCGTCTGTCCGCTCGCAAACATCCCGAGCACCACAGCCCTGGCGACCTTGAACCCTTTCGACGGGTTGGAGGTGGGCCTGATGCGGGGGGCAAACGTCGTGATGCCCAACGTCACGCCGATCGCATATCGGTCCCTCTATGAGATCTACCCCTCGAAGGCGTGTGTGAATGAAACGGCAGACGCGCTCTATGAGCGATTGCGAAAGCGGATTACCGCCACGGGCCGAACCATCGGCACCGGCCGTGGCGATTCGCCCAGAAGACTGTTGGCGTTACAGACGAGTGGCCCAAAAGGGTAAGGAGAGAACCATGCTGGCATCGAAAACGCTCTCCGAAGGCGCCGCCGACTTCATCGAGGATGGGTATCTCGAGTCCCTCCTCACGGCATCGGAACCGGGACCAGAAGAGATTCGCGGCCTGATCAGCAAGAGCCTGTCCAAGGAGCCCCTGAGCGTGGAGGAGACCTCCAGGCTGTTGGTGACGAAAGACTCGGACTTGATCGAGGAGATCTTCGAAGGCGCGCGTCGTCTGAAGCGCGACGTGTACGGGAATCGAATCGTCCTGTTCGCCCCGTTGTACATCGGCAACGAGTGCATCAACGACTGTCGGTACTGTGGCTTCCGGAGGAGCAATCGGGAGGCGATTCGTCGCACGTTGAGTCAGGCCGAGATTCGCGCGCAGGTCAAAGCCCTCGAGGTCAAAGGGCACAAGCGATTGATCCTGGTCTTCGGGTCGCATCCGAGCTATGACGCCGACTTCATCGCCCGCTGCACACGCACGGTCTACGACACGCGGATCGGTCACGGAGAGATTCGGCGGGTCAACATCAACGCCCCGCGCATGGACCACGACGGATACGAGAGGATCAAGGAAGCCGGAATCGGGACCTATCAGATTTTCCAGGAAACCTATCATCACGAGACGTACGCCAGGATGCACCGCGGCGACACGCGGAAGGGCGACTACCTGTATCGCCTTGACGGCCTGAGTCGTGCGATGGAGGCAGGCTGCGACGACGTCGGCATCGGGGCTCTGTTCGGGCTGTATGCGTGGCGCTTCGACGTGCTCGGTCTGGTCCGGCATGCCCTCTACTTGCGGGAACGATACGGAGTCGGGCCGCATACCATCAGCTTCCCGCGGCTTCGACCGGCCGTGGGGCTTGACTGCGACGAACGGTATATCGTCAGCGACTTCGATTTCAAGAGGATCAT
>CAZKCX010000735.1:0-3440 GCA_964550865.1 uncultured Planctomycetales bacterium | reverse complement strand
GCCGAGGCGACCGACGATGAGGCACGGACGGCTGCGGCGCTGGAGAACAACGCCGACGCGATCCTTGTGTCCTCGCTGTACGGGCAGGGCGCGTTGGATTGCCAGGGCCTGCGGGAGCGTTGTCGGGAGAGATCGTTGCCCGATATCTTGCTGTATGTCGGCGGGAATCTCGTCGTGGGCAAAGCGAGCTTCGAAGAGGTCGAGCAGCAGTATAAGCAGATGGGTTTCGACCGCGTGTTCCCTCCGTCGGTGGAGCTGGACGACGTGGTGAAGCTTCTGCGGGCGGATCTATCGGCCCGACGCGTTGACTCACGATGACAGAAGCGGAAAGTGGCTTGGGGCCTCCCATGGATACGGTACGTACGGCGGATGAGGCGCTGGACAACGAAACCTTCGAGCTGTTGCGTTCCGACGTTCTCAAGATCTGGCCCACCGGGGCAGACGTCGACCTGGACGAGGCCGTCGCGTACCACAAAAGCCTGGCGCCGAGCCGGAGATTCCCCACGGTGCTTTCCGAAGGTGCGTCCCAGGGCTGCGTGCTCATCCAACCCCGCGCGGGCGTCGCGCTGCTCGACGAGCATATCGAGCTGCTGCGGTACCTCCAGGACGAGTCGGACCTGCTCCCCACCACGATCGATTCCTACACGCGTCAGAATCGCTACGAGGAGGCCGCGGACGGGATACGCCGATCTCGGGAGGCCGGGGTCTCCCTGTTGAACGGATTCCCCGCCGTCAACCATGGCGTGGCGGCATGCCGCAAGGTGATCGAAGCGTGTGACAAGCCCATCGAGGTCCGCCACGGCACGCCGGAATCCCGGCTGCTCGCGGAGATCACCCTCGCCGCGGGATTCACCTCCTTCGAGGGCGGGGGGATCTCGTACAACATTCCGTATGCCAAGAGCATAAGCCCCGAGAAATCGCTCTACGATTGGCAATACGTCGACCGATTGGTGGGCGAATACGAGCAACGCGGGGTCCGGATCAACCGCGAGCAGTTCGGCCCGCTGTCCGGCACGTTGGTGCCCCCGCTCGTCGGCCATACCGTCGCCATTGTCGAGGGGCTGCTTGCGCTCACCCAAGGGGTCAAGTCCATCACGATCGGGTACGGCCAGGGAGGGAATCTGATCCAGGATGTGGCGGCCATGTGTGCGCTGCGGGAGCTGGGCGAGGAGTGCTTCACCGAGGCGGGCTTCTCCGACTACGAGCTGACCACCGTCTTTCATCAGTGGATGGGCGGTTTCCCGGAGGACGAGGCGAAGGCGTTTGCCATCATCGCCCTGGGCAGCGCGGTGGCGGCGATCTCCGGGGCGAGCAAGGTCATCGTCAAGACGCCGCACGAGGCGTTTGGCGTGCCCACCAAGGAGGCGAATCTCCAGGGCGTCCTGGCCACGCGGCAGAGCCTGAACATGCTGAGCGACCAGAACGTGCTGTCGGGCTTGGACATCGCCGACGAGGTAGGCATCATCAAGAAAGAAGTGCGGTTCCTCCTGAAGCGACTGTATGAACTCGGCGAGGGTGACCTCTTTCGCGGCACGGCCGCGGGCGTGCGCGAAGGGGTGATCGACGTACCGTTCGCGCCCTCCATCTACAACCGCGGACGGCTCCTTCCGGTGCGGGACAACGACGGCGCCATCCGGATCCTCGACTGGGGGGATGTGCCGATGGACGACGAGGTCGCCTCCTTTCACCGGGAGAAGCTCCAGGAACGTGCGCTATTCGAGAAGCGAAAGCCGAGCTTCCAAATGGTCAGCGACGATATCTACGCCGTCAGCAAGGGACGGCTGGTAGGGAGACCCCGTTGAGAATCGAACGCGCGCTCTTCTGTGCCGGTACCTCCTCCTTCTTCTTCGACGACCAGCGGGCGATCAAGGCGGGAGCGGACCAGGACGGATTCATCTACCCCGGACCGCCGGCCACCTCCGGGTTCACGGCCATCCGCCAGGCCGGCGAGTGCATTTGCGTGATGCTCGTCACCGATACGGGGGAGATCGGGCTGGGGGATTGCGCCGCGGTCCAGTACTCGGGCGCGGGAGGACGCGATCCCCTGTTCGTCGCGGAGGCCTACCTGCCCCTGCTGGAGGACTTCGTGCGTCCGGCGCTCGAGGGGATGCGCGTCGACACCGCACGGCAGGCGTGCGAATCCGTCGAGACGTTGGAGGCCGAAGGCAAGCCTCTCCACCGGGCCCTGCAGTATGGTCTGACCCAGGCCCTGCTGGACGCCAAGGCGCGGCACGACAAGAAACTCAAGACGGAGGTCGTGTGTGCGGAGTACGACTTGCCGCTGACGCCGCGGCGGATTCCGGTGTTCGGCCAGACGGGCGACGACAGGTACGTCGGCGTGGACAAGATGATCCTCAAGGAAGTGGAGGTGCTTCCGCACGGCCTGCTCAACAGCGTACGGGACAAGGTCGGCGAGCGCGGGGAGAAGCTCGCCGACTACGTTCGCTGGGTTGCGCAGCGGATTCAACGCGTCCGGTTGCGCGACGCGTATGTCCCCGCCCTGCACTTCGACGTGTACGGAACGCTCGGCTTGATCTTCGGCGACGATCCGGTTCGGATCGCGGACTACCTGGCGTCCCTGGAGCGACATGCACAAGGCCACGACCTATACATCGAAGGGCCCGTGGACGTCGGGGAGAGGCAGCGGCAGATCGAGAGCCTGCGGGCGATCAAGGACCTGCTGGAGGCCAAGGGGTCGGGGGTGAGGATCGTCGCCGACGAGTGGTGCAATACGCGGGAAGACATCATTGACTTCGCCGATGCCGGATGTTGCCATATGCTGCAGATCAAGACGCCCGACCTGGGTGGCATCCACAACATCGTCGAGAGCGTCCTGTACTGCAAGCGGAGCGGTCTCGAGGCCTATCAGGGCGGCACGTGCAACGAGACGGACGTGTCGGCGGCCACGTGCGTGCATCTCGCCATGGCCGCCCGCCCCGACCGGATGCTGGCCAAGCCGGGCATGGGATTCGACGAGGGATACACGGTGGTGAACAACGAGATGCAGCGCATCATTCGAGCGATTCGCTGGAGAACCGAGACCGGACATGGCTGAGGAAGCCGCGGAGTTTCGTATTCTCTCCCCGTGCGCCATCCTGGGGTACGGGTTCCCCCCCGAGTCTTTTCGGCGGGGATTGGCAAGGGATCCCCATCTCATCGCGGTGGACGCGGGGTCGATCGATCCCGGGCCGTACTACCTCGGCGCCGGCAAGTCGTTCACCGACCGCGTTGCCGTCAAGCGCGACCTGCGCTACATCTTGGAGGCAGGGCGGGAACGTGGGATACCTGTCGTGGTCGGCAGCTGCGGCGGGGCGGGCGCCGAGCCGCACCTGAGCTGGTGCGCGGACATCGTGCGAGAGATTGCCCGCGAGGAGGGATTGCGGTTCCCGGTGGGCCTGATCTACGCGGATGTGGCGAGGCAGGAGGTGCTGGATGCCATC
>CAZKCX010000734.1:0-3443 GCA_964550865.1 uncultured Planctomycetales bacterium | reverse complement strand
ACGCGCGGCAGTGCCTGCTTGACGAATGGATGGGCAGGCCGGCGCCGACGGAATTGGAGGAGCCCTGCACCCTGCCGCCGGTGTCTCCGATCCGCATCGGCCCGCGGGGGCGCCGGCCCGTCAGGGCATTGGCCCGGGCGCGCTTCTCGAGGAAGCGGTTCCGCTGTGCCTCGCGCTTCCGGGCCTTGGCGGCGGCCACCTGCCCGGTTTGGATCGGATCGTTCTGGAGCCCCCAGTCGGCCGCGACCCAGTTGCCCCTTTCCCAGTTCCCCAGGACCTGATGCTGGAACGTCTTCATCCGCTTGTCCACGATCCTGAGATCGCCCCGGATCTTCGCCTGCTGCTCGGGCGCGAGCGTGCGGATGTGGGGCTCGAGCTGCTTGAGCGTATCCCGATAGGCCTCCTCGAGCATCGGACGAAACTTCCTGCTCCACTCGGCGATCTTCTCGGCCGTGAAGGGCTCGCCGTTGGCGCGCATGTTGATGACCTCTTTGGCCAATGGCAGGAGCTTCGGGCCGTACTTCATCATCAGCTTGAAGGTCTGACCTCGAATCAGACGCTTGGTCAGGTTCTTGACCTTGTCGTCGAATCCATAGCGCTCGGCCACGATGTCCGCGACGGTATCGACGCGGGCGTTGAAGTCGTGAGGCGGATGCTTGTGGGTCTCAATGAGCAGCCGCTTCATGACTTGATCGGTCTCGGTGTCCAGATTGAATTCCGCGAACGCGCCTTCCACGTCTTGCGCGAACTTCTCGTGCTGCTCCTCCCAAGACCCAAGAGACTGGATCTTGCGGTTCAGGTCATTCGCCTCCCGAATCATGTCCCGGAAAGACATGGAACGTTTCGACGATCGGGCGGAAGGCCGAACGCTGATCGGGCCGCGGCCCGGCGGCGCCGGCGAAGAGACCTCTCGCGCGCGGCGCAGTCCGTCCCCGGAATCCCTTGCCGGTGCGTACTGAGCCCACGCGCTGCCGGCAAACAGCAACACCATGTTCGCGATGACGAGTCCGTTCATTCTTGCTCTTCCTGTCCTGAGGAATCGAAGCCATCATAACGGGGTGCGATAACTTCCGCTATGGCTGGGGGCCGCGATTCTTTGCCCGGCATTATCGCCCCTTGACGTAGTAATTGCGGCCGCCGCCGAGCCTCCTACCGGCGTTGTGGATGCTGGACGCAAAGATCCTGTCAGACGCCGATGGGGTTGTCTGCACATATTCGACCCGGCGAATCGAAATGGGCGTCGATCACACCTTGTAAAAGTCACGGCCCGCGCGTATGGTGTAGTGTTTCGTGCACCCCGCAGAGTGGGCGAGGCGTAGGCGCCGCGGCGCGGATGGCGCCCTGGGGGCGACCGAACAAACACAAAAAGCAGTCCCACTGGCAATCCGGCGGGCCAAACGGCTTACAGCGACGAGCAGGAGCGGATGCTATGCAGCAGCACTGGCGTGCGGCGGCGTTGCCGAAAGACCAACCCCTGGGCCTGGGCATCGACCTCGGCTCGATCAGCCTGAACATCGCCATCACCGACGAGACGGGCGCTCTGCTGGCGGAAAGCTATGATCGCCATCAGGGAAAGCCTGTCGAGACGACCTTGGAAACGCTCGGGGAGCTATTCGGGATCGTCGAGCCTGCCCGGTTCCGGTATATGATCGGTACGGGATCGGCCGGACGGCTCGTCTGCGAGCTCCTCGGCATCCCTTTCCTCAATGAGCTCATCTGCCAGGCCATCGCGATCAAGCGCCTGCATCCGGACGTCCGAACCCTCATCGAGATGGGCGGGCAGGACAGCAAGATCCTCTTCCTGCCGCCCGAGCCGGACGAGAGCCAACCCATCATCGACTTCGCGATGAACACGAACTGCGCCGCCGGCACGGGGAGCTTCCTGGACCAGCAGGCCAGCCGGATGGGCATCCGGATCGAGGATGAGTTCGGCGATCTGGCGATGAAGAGCGAGAACCCGCCCCGCGTCGCCGGACGATGCAGCGTCTTCGCCAAGAGCGACATGATCCACCTTCAGCAGCAGGCCACACCCATACACGACATCCTGGCCGGACTGTGCCTGGGCTTGGCCCGAAACCTCAAGAGCAACCTCGGGCGCGGATACGAGTTCGCCAAGCCGATGGCCTTCGTCGGGGGCGTGGCCGCCAACAAGGGCGTCGTCCGTTCGCTCGAGACGGTGTTCGACCTGGAACGGGGAGAGCTGCTCGTCCCCGAATGCCACGCGACCACCGGGGCCTGGGGGGCGGTCCTCTGCTGGATGCGGGAAGGCAAGCCGGCCGGCGTGCCGGAACGAGGGCTCGAGCCGATCCGCGAGCATCTATCCCGAGAGCAGTCTCTCGGCCACCGGCTCGCCCCGCTGAAGCTGATGGCCGAGGGCGATCCGATCAGCCGGGTGTGGACGTCCGAGGAAATGGCCGCCGCCCGCAACGGCGACAAGCTCGACGCCTATCTCGGCATCGACGTCGGCTCAATCAGCACCAACGTCGTGGTTACCGACGGGAACAACGAGGTCTACGCCAAGGCATACCTCATGACGGCCAGTCGCCCGCTGGAGGCGGTTCGCCAGGGGCTCAAGATGGTCGGCGACAAGGTCGGCAACCAGGTCCGGATCCGCGGTGTGGCCACCACCGGCAGCGGACGCTATCTCACCGGGGATTTCGTCGGGGCCGACCTGGTCATCAACGAGATCACCGCGCAGGCCACCGCCGCCGCGCTGATCGACCCGGAGGTCGACACGATCTTCGAGATCGGCGGGCAGGACAGCAAGTACATCAGCCTCGACAACGGAGTGGTCGTGGACTTCGAGATGAACCACGCCTGCGCGGCCGGCACGGGCAGCTTCCTCGAGGAACAGGCCGAACGCCTCGGCATCAACATCAAGGAGGAGTTCGGCAGCCTGGCCCTCGGGAGCGATTCGCCCATCCGCCTCGGCGAGCGATGCACCGTGTTCATGGAGTCCGACCTGCTGAGCTACCAGCAGATGGGGGCGGAGACGGACGATCTGGTCGGCGGGCTGAGCTACTCGATCGTCAGCAACTACATCAACCGCGTGGTCGCGCATCGTCGCGTCGGCGAGCGGATCTTCTTCCAGGGCGGAACGGCCTTCAACAAGGGCGTGGTCGCCGCCTTCCAGCAGTACACCGGTCGGCCCGTCACCGTTCCCCCGCACCACGAGGTAACCGGCGCGATCGGCGCGGCCAACCTGGCCCGAAAGCACCAGGAGCGCGAGGGCCGAAGCGAGAGCACGTTCCGCGGCTTCGACCTGATCAACGTCACGTACGAGGTGCGGACGTTCGAATGCGAGCACTGCCCGAACAACTGCGAGATCAAAGAGGTCATCATGCCCGGCCGCGAGCCGCTCTACTACGGCTCGCGATGCGATCGCTACAACCTCAAGAAGGACAAGAAAGAGAAGAACAAGCTTCCCGACCTGCTCAAGGAGC
>CAZKCX010000733.1:0-3450 GCA_964550865.1 uncultured Planctomycetales bacterium | reverse complement strand
GTGTAGTGTGCGGTCCTGTCCATAGTCGCACGATTTGTGAAACGCGGTACTAGGCGGATTGCTCGCGGGCAAACATTGCTTATAGAGCAGTGACAACTGGCACGGGCGCGTTAGTTCGACGCGAACTCATTGGGCGGGCAGCGGATCCATGACAGACAAGCGAAGGGACCATCACGATCGCAGTGCCTGTCAGGCATGCTGGGACGAGATGCTGGCCGCCGCGGATGCCGGCGCGCTGTCCGATTCCGCCCGGTCCCACCTCGACTCGTGCGAGACCTGTCAGGCCGCCTCTCGGCGCGTGCTGAGGCTTGCCGAATCGATCGGGCGGCTGAAGGACCAAGCAGCCACCGTGGCCGACGACGTCAAGCTTCAGGGCGAACGGGCCGCCGAGCTGCTGATTCGGCTCGCTCGCTATGAGGCGTATCGCAAGCTGGCACGGCGTGCCTTCTCCGCGAGCGTCGGTCTGGCCGCTTGCCTGGCGATCGCTGTGGGACTGGTCTGGAGCCGGCACGAGCCAAAGAAACCGACGCAACCAACGGGCGTCCAGGTGGCCGACGCGACATCCGGAAGGTCCCAAGCGCCGTCGGTGGACGGGCGAGCCGCTGGATCGCTCGAGTCCTCGATGGCGACGGCGATGCCGGTGCACGAATGGATTGAACTGCCCCCCAAGGGCACGTCTGCGGATTCGTCCCTGTGGTGGCTGGTGCTGAGAAATGGTGAGTAGCCTAAGCGAACACGACTTGAGCGAGGAAGTCTCGCGTCGCGCCCGAAGGGCAGGCCTCTGGATGCTGCTGGGCGCGGCGGTGATGTTCTTTGCGGGCATGTTCGCCGGCATGACGCTGGACCGTCGCTTGATGGGTGAGCCTGTTCTCTCGGCGGAGGAGGATGCCACGGAGGCGATCGCTCCGCCGAAACACCAGGTCGCGACCACCCGCCCGCGCAACAGAAGATACGACATGAAGGCGCTCTTGCCGGAGGGAGACTACGATCCGGGATCTCCCGAGCTGCTGGATGCCGTGGCGGAGCGCGTCCGCAAGGTTCTGGACCTCTCCGAGGCCCAAGCGGTGGAGGTCCGGGGCTTGATCGAAGAGCTTCATCCGAGGATGGAAGAGGTCAGGCGACACGTGGAGCCGGAGCTTCGCAAGCTCGCCCTCGAGGCCATGACCAAGCTCTGGCCCATCCTGGACGACCGGCAGCGGGAACAGATGGCCGAAATGCTTGGCGAACACGGGCGGTGGCTCGTCCGTGCGGTCGGCAAGCCGGCCGACACGGAGGCGGGCGCATCCGAAGGCGCTGGTGCATCTAAGGCAGAAGAGGAACCGTAGACCCCAACGCTCGAAGCGGGGACATGGAGAGCTAGCGATGACGCGAAGACGGAGATTGGGCGGTGGATTCACATTGATCGAGCTATTGGTGGTGGTCGCCATCATCGCACTGCTGATCAGCATCCTGCTTCCATCGCTGAACAAGGCCAAGGAGAACGGCCGACGAGCGGTGTGCATGGCGAACTTGCACCATCTGGGGTTGGCCTTCGAAAACTACTTCAACGACTACGGACACGTTCTTCCCGTCGCGGGATTCTTCCCCACGATCCACTCGGCAGATCCCGAAGCCGAGGACTACTATCCGGCCATCATGGATATCCTGGAACCCTACGCCCGGGACCAAGAGATCTGGCACTGCCCCTCGGACATGCCGGGCCGAACCGATCGAGCGGACGAGGGGCCCGAGTACGTGGGCAAGAGCTACTTCCAGATGGAGGGGACGAGCTACGAGTACAATATGGTCCCCTACGTGTTCAACGAAGCGCAGTCCATCCTGCCCAACTTCGCGAAGTTCAAGGTCAAGGTGAACGTGGGAGACGCCTACGTCGAGTGGGGCATCCCTCAGTTGTTGCTCCTGCTTGCGCCGAGTGAAGTCCGCAAGCACCTCAAGGAGGCCAGGACATCGGACTTCTATCTCCTCAAGGAGTATGAGAACTACCACGGGACCAAGGGCGTTGATCAAAAGATCATTCACACCCTCTACGCCGACAACCACGTCTCGACGGAGTTCGTGTTGCCGTTCGGCATCGATCCGAACGATCCCCTCGGTGGGGTCGATCCGAACTCCGTGACCGTTCCGGAGCCGTAGCGCCGAGCCGGGTCATCGAGGCGGATCCGCGAGGTGGCGTCGGACGAATGGGAACTTCACCGGGATGGGACATGCGGACTGAAGCAGCGGTGCTTGCCACGACAATGCAGCACCTTCTCGACGAGTCGGGAGGCTGAAACGATGTTGATGCCGGTTCTTGATTGGAAGGAGGCCCTGGCCAAGCGCGGCGTGAGGATCGCGCTCATCGCGACGGGGGTCGTGGTGGGTTTGAGCGGGATCGGGGTGGGCGGCTACTACCTGTGGCCGGAGCCGGCGCCGAAACCGCCCCCGCCGAACGCTACCTCGACGCTTCAGGACCAGGCCGAGTACGCCGCCACCGAGGACTTCTCGCGGTTGCCGATGAGAAAGCGCGTGGCGTGGGTGGACAAACAGATTACCCGCGCCAACGAGATGAACGAGGACGAGTTCGTCCAGATGTGGAAGGACCTGGGCCCGGAGAAGCGGGAGCAGATCCGCGACAACCTCGATGACGTCATGGAGGCGCGAGTCAACAAGCACGCGGACGATTACATCAAGCTGCCGCGCGAGGAACGCGACGCGTACCTGGACAAGCGGATTGACGAGATGCAGGGATGGCGCAAGAAGCTCCGTCGCGTCTTTGACGATCGCCGAGAGAACCGGAAGAACCCGATGAATGAGCTTTCGCCGGAGGAGCGCGCCCGCGAACGGGCCCGGCGCCGCGCGCACGCCGTTCGGGAGATGCGAGAGTTCATGACCGAAAAGGGGGGAGCCCGCCGCGCCAAGATGATGAAGTACTTCGCCGACATGGGCAAACGGCGGAAGGAGCGCGGCATGGGCCCAACCTTGGGCCGAGGAAGGAAGCGATAGTCCGATCATCCACGCGTGTCCCGCGGCGCATCGAAAACGACCGCGCTGACGTGCGCGCCTTAGGGGGCGTCCTCGGCGGGAATCAGCTTCCGCCCCCGATCCAAATCGTCTGTCAGGTCCATTGATAGCGGCGTCAGCGTGATGTGGCCGTCGAAGCAGTAAGCGACATCCGTGTCCGGCGGCACCGGCCGCTCGCTGTACCGTCCGGCGAACTGATACGCCGTGGTCACAGCGCTCGACTCTTCCTCCACCACCTCGTAGCGGATCTGCAGCGGCGCCAGGGCCAGGGGGGCCAGCGTCAGCCCCTTCGGCGCTTCGCCGGTGTCGTGCGACGGCAGGTTCATGTTCCAGATCGGCGGCGAGCCTTCCCTCGGCGCGGCGAAGATCCGCTCCAGCACCGGCCGGACCCACTCGGCCGCACGGTCCCAGTTCGGGTCCTGGCCCCTCTTGCGGATGTACTGTGAGATG
>CAZKCX010000732.1:0-3462 GCA_964550865.1 uncultured Planctomycetales bacterium | reverse complement strand
CGTGGAGTGGGTGGCCCCCAAATGAGGGCGATCACGTAGAAGGGTTCGCGGAGGGCCAGAGCGCAGTGCGGAGCGGCCGCTGCGCCGTGAAGCGGCGACCCGGATGTGCCTCTGCCTGCGGGCTCCTAGGAGCGTACCCATGGACACATGGCAGTTCACGCCCTATGCCATTCTCTACCTGACGGCAGCGCTAGGGTCACTGCCTCTTGCCTACTTCGCCTGGAGGATGCGGCCCGTCCGCGGGGCCAGCTGCTTCAGTTTGATGGTGCTCTTCTCCGGGGTCTGGGCCCTGGGCTTCTTCCTCGGCTTCTTCAACACGGACCTCACATGGAAGCTCGTAATGCTCCGGGTCGAGTACCTGGGCATCGTCGGCGCGTCCGTGTTCTGGATGCTGTTCGTCATCGTCTACACCCAGGCCCAGCAGTGGCTCACCAAGCGCGCCATCGCGATGCTGCTCCTCTTCCCGGCGGCCACGTACGTGCAGGTGCTTTTCATCGAATGGCATGACCTCTTCTACGTGGGCTACGGCCTCGGCGAACAGGACGGCCTCGTCGTCTTTACCAAGCAGTACGGCCCCGGCTTCTATGTCTTCATCGGATACGGATACTTCATCATGGTCGCGGGCGCCGCGCTGCTCTTGCACGACATGCTGCAGATGCCCCGACGCTTCCGTATTCAGGCCGTTCCCCTCGTCCTAATCCTCGTGGTGATGCTCCTGCCAAACGTGCTATATGTCACGGGCAACAATCCCATCGCACCCTATGACCCGACCTCCCTCTCGTTCGTCCTGATCGGGTTGATCTTCGCGATCAGCATGTGGCGCTACGGCTTCTTACACGTCGTACCGCCGGCGTACAAGCTCGTGTTCGAAAGCGTCACCAACGGCGTGGTCATCGTGGACGAGCGAGCGCGCATCTTGGACGTGAACCCCGCCGCCGCACGCCTCTTCGATCGGCCGCAAGAGGACTTGCTGGGGGAGTCGATCGCCGAGGCCCTGCCCGAGTACCGGAACCTCCTCGTGTATTCCCAGGACACGAAGGAACTGAACATGGTCGTCACCGTCGGGGGCGGAAAGCATCACTGCGAGCTTCAGACGGCCCCCTTGGTCGCCAACGGGTCTCGGCCCACCGGGCGCATTATCCTGCTTCGCGATATCACCGAGCGCGTCCGCATCGAGGAGGACAAGGAGGCCCTCATCAAGGATCTTTGCGAGGCCCTGGCGGAGGTGCGGACCCTAAGCGGCCTGCTTCCGATTTGCTCGTCGTGCAAGAAGATCCGCGACGACAAGGGCTACTGGCATCAGGTCGAGACGTACGTGAGCAACAACACCGAGGTCGACTTCAGCCACTGCATCTGCCCCGAATGTGCAGGGAAGCTCGCCGCCGAGAAGGGGGACGATCCCCCCTCCGCAGGGTAACCCCCAAGCTGCCTGCAAGACTATTCGGACAGTTGGCGAAACGTGGGTGGCCCACCTCTTCAGAGGTGGGGGACACGAATTCGAGCGGGGATTCGCGTCCTCATCGCGTGAGCGATGGGCCCCCACGGCTCCTTCGGCCGTGCTCCCTTCTCGTCTGAGCCTCAGGGTCGAAGACAGGGCAAGGGGAGCCATGGGCCACGAAGAGGCGTGTTCCTTCTGAGGCGCCCGTCAACCTTTCTTCAAGGCAGCTTGGGTTCCCGGCCGTCTGTCAGCATCTGCGCAGACGCCGTCCCAGTGCCGGCGAGACCACGACGAGCGCCGCGAAGCCGAAGACAAGGACGGGCAAGCCCAATCCGCTGCCGCATTCAAACACCGCCGCCACGTGCGTGTCGTCGCTCATCACGAGCGTGAGCGTGGTGTTGGCGTCCAGCGCGGCATGGTTCGCATCGCCGGGGAAGTTCGGATCGTAGATCCGCCAGTGTTTGAACCCGCGGTCTGCATTGGGGGTGGCGGTCAGGACGACCGTCTGGTTCGGTTCATAGATCGGCTGGTTCGGGCTCACGCCGACGGTGCCCCAGGTTTCGTTGACCCGATCCAGCGTCAAGGCCGCTCGCGAGTCCAGGTCGTCCCATTCGAGCTCCACGCGGGAGGTGGTCCCCGGATCGAGGCGGCCCTGGAACCAGACGGTCATGTCGCCGCGGCCGCGGTAGGCGACGCTCATCTTATGCAACCCCGAGCTGCCCATGATGCCCCAGTGGTCCTGGAGCGTGGCCGTGGCGTTGGCGTCCTCGAGATCCTGGTAGTAGTCGGCCATGAACTCTCCGCCCCACGGCGTGGACGTGCCGTCGGTCTCGCTGTTCGTGGTGATGAGGACGTCGCCGCCGAAATAGCTCGGCTGCGGCTTGCGAAGCTTGAAGAAGGAAGGCCAACCGGATCGGCTGCAGGTCATGACGGCTCCGTGCCCATCGGGAACATAGTAGTTGATAAAGCTGCTCGTGCCCGCGTGGTGGTTCTGAAGCTCCTGGAATACCGCGTCGGCGTGCCCGGCGAGGTTGGGGTCCGTCACCATGGTCAGGGCGTATCGAGCGGCAAGGGATCGGGCCAGCATGGGAGCGACGGGCGTCCCGCTGTACGAGTTCCAATCGTGGAGCGAGGCCTGGGTGCCGAACTCGTTGACGGCCGTGACCACGGAGACACCGCCCCCCCACGAGAGGTTCGCCCACGCGGGAGCGCCGTCCGTCGGCAGCCAGACGCAAAGCACGTGATGGTTGGCCGCGGGGACGGGTGTTCCGAAGTCGAGGCGCCGCGTGCTGATCGTCTTGGTGGGCGCCGAGACGAAGTGTCCCCAGCATGAATGGCTTCGGCACGCGATAGAGGTGTAGACCAGATCGCTGAAGCCGATGTTGACGACCTTCAGATCAAGCTTGTCGATGCCCTCGCCGGGTTCACGAACCGCCAGGGCGGCGACCATGCCGTCCAGCTCGTCCTCGATCGCATCGGGCTTCCAGACCGTAGACGTGCTGACGTAGCTTCGGGCCAGGCTATAGATCGTCGACCCGAAGGCCGTCTTCGCCTGGCTGACCATCGCGACGACTTCGTCGTGCATGAGCCAGGCCTGCGCGTAGCCCATCTGGTACGGGCTACCCCAGACCCGCAGCACGGTGTACCCCTTTCCGGAGGAAACCTGCTGATCAAGGATCTCTCCCTTGATCGCCTGGGCCCGCGCGACGCCGGCGCTCGCAACCACCGCCGAAAGCAACAGCGCGAAAGCGGTTCCGGCCTTCGAAACGATGCGAAGATGAAATCGACTCAAAGAGGACCGGCTCGTCATCTATCTCCCTCCCAAGAGAACGATGCTGCCCCCGGATCATCCGTAGTGTACCCCACGGCCCTGCCGGCCTCCAAGGTCGAAGGCAAACGACCCGTCCCGCCGGCGCGCAAAGACAAGGCGGGAACCGGGTGTCCCCGCCTTGCCCCGCTGCGTTTGGGAAACCGACTATACGTGCTCGGTGGCAATGCCGTACATCTGGCCGTAGGCCTGGAAG
>CAZKCX010000731.1:0-3467 GCA_964550865.1 uncultured Planctomycetales bacterium | reverse complement strand
GGACAAGTGGGCTACTACGAGGCGCTGATCCAGCATTTCGACGGGGCCGACTGGTCGCGAACGGTCCTGCCGAACTGGCACCGCGTCCTCGATGTTTGGGCTTCGGGTCCTAACGACGTCTTTGCCGTGACGTTGGGACTCGTCAACCCTTCGAGCGCTCAGTGGCGTAGCGGAATCGTCCACTACGACGGAACCGATTGGACCGACATGGACATCGGAGAGCTGTGGGGACTCGAGGCGATCTGGGGCACCGGCCCGAACGACGTCTTCGCCGTCGGCGGCGACAACGGAACCCACGGGGGCGGTTCGGCAATCCTCCACTACGACGGGACGGCCTGGTCCAGCATGCCGATCGAGGCGAAGACGCGCTTCACCGGCATTGCGGGCACGGCGCCCGACAACGTTTTCGCCGTGGGTCGGCCTACGTCTTCAGCCCTCCGAGATGCCGTCTACCACTATGACGGAATCGCCTGGCGTCCGACCCACTACGGCGCCCATCCCGACCTGACGGACGTGACCGCCACGAGTCCCAACGAGGTGTATCTCGTCGGCTGGCACGGGACCGTCTTGCGCGGCCCGCGTTGGTCCGCGACGGCCTGTGCCGTCCCGTCGGCGCTCGGCACGGTGCACGTCGCCTATTCCGGCGAAAACGACGTCACGCTGACGGCCACAACCGCCGGACCCGGCGTTGAGTTCCTCGGCTGGATGGGGGCGCCGGCCGGCCAGGAGGAGGATAATCCACTGGCGCTATCACTGACAAAGGACCTGGACTTGAAGGCCGTCTTCTACCCGGAGGACGGCGTCGACCCGAACAGCCTTCAGTGGCGCATCCCCGGTGGCCCTTGGCGTTCCTGCGGCGAGGGCCTCGTCCTGCCCATGATCATTGGCGTATTCCTCGCATTGGGCTTGGCCGGCCGCAGGTATGGGGCGAAGAAGCGCAGCGCCTGAACACATGGATAGACAACGATCTTTCCGGAGGCCCTCCTGTCGCGTTCGTCCACGCGGGTCCAGCACTTTCCCATTACGACACACGCCCACCGTCCCCGTACCACCGGAACCCTCGAACAGCATCTGCGTTCGATCGCGTGGGGTGGTACAATCGACGTTTCAATTGCACGTGATCCGGCGGCACCGGATTAGCACCCAGACGGAACCGGAACGGGAGCGCCCGTGGCCCGCAAACCCAAGATCGTCGGCTTCATCTCGCTCGGCTGCGCCAAGAACCTCGTCGACAGCGAGGTCATGCTCGCGCTGCTCGCCGAGGCCGGCTGTCCGGTGACGTCCGACCTCTCCCAGGCCGAGGTCATCGTCGTCAACACGTGCGGCTTTCTTGCGGCCGCCCGTGACGAAGCCCTCGACGCCATCGCCGAGGCCGTCGAGCATAAGCGGCTGGGCACTTGCCGGCGCATTGTCGTCGTCGGCTGCCTCGTGCAGCGCGACGCCGAGGATCTCCGCAACCGGATTCCCGAAATCGACGTGCTCGTCGGTGTCCATGAACGGGAAGACATCGTCCGTGCCGTCCTCGCCAAGAAGCGCGTAGACCGCCTTTCCGACGCGCCGCCCGCCGAGGAGCCCGCGCAAAGCGACGCCCTTCGCCTCCGTCTCACGCCGCGACCCAGCGCGTACCTCCGGATCAGCGAGGGATGCAGCCAACGGTGCACCTATTGCACGATCCCCATGATCCGCGGACCCATGCGCTCCAAACCCATCGACGTCGTCCTCGACGAGGCCCGAACCCTCATCGCCGACGGCGTCGTCGAGCTGAACGTAATCGCCCAGGACACGACCGCGTACGGCCACGACCTCCCCGACGGTCCCGGCCTGGCCGACCTGCTGCGGGCCCTGGACGATCTCGACGGCGTCGAGTGGATCCGGCTGATGTACGCCTATCCACGACATTTCGATAACACGCTCCTCGACGCCGTGGCGCAGTCCGAGCACATCGTCCCCTACGTCGACCTGCCGCTCCAGCACATCAGCGACCGCGTGCTCAGGCGCATGGGACGCGGCGTGACACGCGAGCTGACCGAGCGGCTCCTCGCCCGCCTGCGAGACCGCATCCCCGACATCGCCCTGCGGACCACGCTCATGGTCGGGTTCCCCGGCGAGACCGAGGACGACTTTGCCGAACTCCTCGACTTCGTCCGACGTACACGGTTTGACGCGCTCGGTGTGTTCGCCTACTCGAACGAGCCCGAGACGCCCGCGGCCCGGCTCGATGACCACGTCCCTGAGGACGTCAAACGGCAACGACTGGACGCCATCATGCAAGCCCAACAGGAGATCGCCTTCGAGAAGAACCGCGCGTTCGTCGGCCGAACCTTGGAGGTGCTCGTGGAGTATCCGATCGAGGACGGCACGCTCATCACGCGGCACGCCCAACAAGCCCCGGAGGTCGACGGCATCGTCCGCGTGCTCGACGCGCCCGAGGACGCGGGTCCATTCCTACGGGTCGAATGCACGGAAGCGGAGGGGTATGATTTGATCGCTAGGACAACCGTCGGTATCCTGCCTTCGTGAAATCGGGGCCGGCGGGCGAATCGCCCAGGGACAGCGAATCGGATGCGGATCAACCTGCCCAACCAGATCACCATCGGTCGGCTCGTGCTGACGATCCTCCTCTTCGCCCTGCTGGCGCAGCTGGACTTCAACGCCATGCGCGACGCGTATGCGGTCGCGCAGGTTTGCTTCTGGCTCTATCTCGTCGCCGCCCTGACGGACGTCCTCGACGGTTACTTGGCGCGTAGGCAGAAGCAGGTGACCAGCTTCGGCCGCATCCTCGATCCCTTCGTCGACAAGATCCTCATCTGCGGTTCGTTCTGCATGCTGGCCGGCGCGAGCTTCTACGACCCGGAGAAGGGACGCTACGCCACCGACATCCAGCCATGGATGGTTGTCATCATTGTCGGGCGGGAGTTGCTCGTCAGCAGCCTCCGCGGCTTCAGCGAGGGGCAAGGGGCCGATTTCGGCGCCAGCGTCTTCGGCAAGGTCAAGATGCTCGTTCAATCGATTGCCGTCGGTGTCGTGCTGGCGGGTCTCGCCGGGATCCACGTCTGGATCAGCGTGCGGGCGCACAGCTGGCTCCAACCGATCTTTGTCTGGGGGGCCGTCATCGTCACGGCCCTGTCGATGATCAACTACGTCCATCGCGCCCGCAGCTTCCTGGCCGAGACCACCGCGCCGGATGGGCAGCCACAACCGCCCTCGGCGCCCGGGGATTAGGAGTACCCGCTCTCGTGCAACGCCTCCTCGTTACGTTCTTCTACAGCGGATACCTCCCGATCGCACCCGGCACGTGGGGGTCCGCCGCCGCCGCCCTCTGCTTCGTGGCCCTCTATCTCTTGCTGCCCGGCGCGATCGCCTGGAACGTGGCGACCGTCGTGCTGATCGTCGCCGCCTGCGTCGCCTCCGTCGTCTGCGGACCCTGGGCCGTCGAGCACTTCGGCAAGCACGATCCCGGTCAGTTC
>CAZKCX010000730.1:0-3469 GCA_964550865.1 uncultured Planctomycetales bacterium | reverse complement strand
CCAGGCTCGCCAGGCCGGGCGTTTCATACCAGCTTACGTTGATGTGGACCGTCGATCGGCGCAGCAATTCGCGAACCTCCTCCGGCGTCAGCTGGCCGAGGAATTTGATATTCGCACCCGCCTCTCGCACGCAAGACCGATAATATCCCCTGTTGAACCTCCCGGGTCGGCCGACCAGTCGCACACCCAGCTCCGTCCCTCGCAGCGCCCGAATCAGCGCAAGCTGGTTCTTTCGCGGCTCAATGCGGCCGACGCAGACGACGCCTTGCCGGGCCGGATCGCTCTCGAGTACGGGCGGGCCGAACGATTCGCTGGCCGCATTCGGGACGATCACCGCGCGAACCTGTCTCTCGAATTGCCGCTCGATCGCGCGGTGCTCTGCCTGGCTGTTCGGCAGGACGAAGGCGACCGTGTCCAGGACCTCCCAAAGGGCTCCACGGAAGCCCACCGGAGGGCAACTCCAGTACGAGGACCCCGGCTCCAGAATGCACTGCATCCCCCACCGTTGGATCACGCGCAGACCACGGTAGGCCCCGCTGCCGAAGGTCCTTGCCAGCACTCCCTGGAGCCCACGCCGCGCGCCGCGGTCGTATTCCTCCCCCGGCCAGTAGATAGTGCTTAGCACGGACGGCTTGTGCTCGGCGCGAATCCGTCGGCAATGGCCGAGGTTCTCCCACAACCGATCCAGGTGCCAGAGGTGGACGACGTCGTACCTCGCCAGCGCCGGACAACGCCCTTCGTGCAGATCCACCTCGACCCCCAGCGAGCGCAAGGCATCCGCCGTGCGGAGGATCTGCGTCGTGTCGCCGCCGGTGTGACGCGTGAGATTGCTGCGTACGAGCCAAAGGGCGCGCATGGAGCGTCGGCCTTTCTCGAGGACATCGCGGTGCGACGACTCTACTGCCCTTCGGCGATCTCCTCAATCCCGCAAGACCCGCAGAAGACTGCGACCTTGCGTCGGGGCATCCCTCGACGTACCGTGTCCCAGAGACGCTGGACCCTTCCCACCTTCGCGTTGACTGGAGGATTCCTTATGGCAATTCGCGGTCTTCTCGCGGCTTCTCTATGCCTGGCGTTCTGGCTTTCGACGCCTCTGATTGGTTCAACGGGGATGCACGTCTGGCCGGTCGATCCGCTGATGAAGGTCTTTCCCGATGCGAAGCCGTCGCAGGCCCGGATCGCCCGTGCGGAAGTCGCGCGGGGCGAGCACGCCACGCTGCAGATTGTCGTTCGTGCGGATGCCCCCCTGTCCGGTCTCTCGGCGTCCGCCGCACCGCTTACGCTCGCGGAAGGGTCGGCGAAGCTCGCGGCGCGGCGATTGCGGTTCGTGGGCTATGTTCCCGTCGATCGGCCGACGCAGACGCCACCGAAAGACCAACTCCGCAAGCCGCCCGCAGACTACCCCGATCCCCTGCTGGAGAAGGAGAGGATCGACGTTCCGGCGGGCCGCGCTCAGCCGATTTGGATCACGATCCCCGTCCCGGTGGATTCCGCGCCCGGCCTCTATCGAGGGGCTCTCCATGTCCGGGCCCGGCTCGCCGGACAGACGACCCGGGCGACGTGCCCGATCGAGGTCGAGGTGTTTCCCGTAACGGTCGAGGACTCGCGGCTGCGGGTCACAAACTGGTTCGCGATGCACGCGCGGCACATGGAGATCGACCCGAAACCGGAGACCCCCGAATACTACGCCCTGCTGCGGCGCTATGCCCGCAACATGGCGGACCATCGACAGAACGTCGCGATCATCTCGCCCCTCAGCCTCGCCCGATTCCAACCGGGCAACGACGGCAAGCTCCTCATCGACTTTTCACAATTCGACAAGTGGGTGACGATCTTTCAGGAGGAAGGCGTGATCGGCCTCATCGAGGGCGGGCACATCGGCGGACGCAAGAAGGGATGGGACAGCCCCCTCGTCGTCACGATTCGCGAGGTCATCGATGGGAAGATACGGAGCCGACGGGTCGATCCCGCTAGCGCCGAGGCCGATGCCTTCTACGCCCGATTCTTCCCTGCGCTCGTGAGACATCTGAAGGCCAAAGGTTGGCTCGACATCTACACACAGCACCTGGCCGACGAGCCGATCGCCTCGAACATCAAGAGCTACCGGGCGATGGCCCGGCTGGCCCGCAAATACGCCCCGGAGCTCAAGATCATCGAGGCCTGCCACACGAAGGACCTGGTCGGGGCGATCGACGTCTGGGTGCCGCAGCTCAACTACCTGCACCGGGACTTCCAGCATTACCGGGAGCGCCGGCGGGCGGGAGACCAGGTGTGGTTCTACACGTGCGTCTTCCCCCAAGGCGAATACGCCAACCGCTTCATCGAGCAGCGGCTCATCAAGACGCGGCTGCTGCACTGGATCAACTTTCGCTACGGCATCACGGGCTACCTCCACTGGGGATACAACTGGTGG
This sequence comes from uncultured Planctomycetales bacterium, assembly GCA_964550865.1. Taxonomy (GTDB): domain Bacteria; phylum Planctomycetota; class Phycisphaerae; order UBA1845; family JAFGLZ01; genus JAFGLZ01. The sequence goes on along the minus strand of CAZKCX010000730.1, from coordinate 1,056 downwards.
ACGGCGCAGGACCCGTTCACGCACCTCACGCGGCCTCATGGGGGCCCGCCCTACCTGCCCGCCGGCGACGCGTGGATTGTCTATCCCGGCAAGGACGGCCCGTTAGATTCGATCCGGCATGAGGCCATGCGCGACGGCATCGCCGACTACGAGCTGCTCATGATGCTCAAGGAACGATCGCCGGCGCTCGCCAAGCGCCTCGTCGAGAAGCACATCCTCGACTTCGACAAGTACAACACCGACGTGGAGGCGTTCCGCGCGACGCGCCGCGAACTGCTGGAGGGGTTGAGTAAGACGCAGTAGGTGAACGCCAAGGGAGACGCCCCGTGTACGATCTGGCGCGATTGTGCTGACGCTCATCGCCGTCTGCCTCATTCTCCTCCCGGTCGCCGTGATCTATGGCTTGACGTCGAAGGCGAAGCCACCGACGTACTCGATGAGGGACGAGAAACTGGAAGAAGCTGAACGCAGGTTGCGCCGGATCTCTCCCTACGCTCGGTGGTCGGTTGGCGCCGTAATGCTCCTGACCCTCCCGATCGTGATCGTCTTCGAGGACGAGCTACAGAGATACTCGCTCATTGGGTCCCTGTCCTTCGGCCTCCTGTGCTTGTTGGTTGCAGGCTTCTCGCGCCTGTACGTTAGGTGGGCACGTCGCAGATTCCTCGACGCGGCGGAGAAGGAAAACTTCCTCATCTGCCCCGACTGCCGCCACTTCCTGCGAGGTCATCCGCAGAGCGGAAGCTGCCCGGCATGTGGTCACATCTATACGCGCCAATCGTTGCTCCGCGATTGGGCGCACGTTCGAGAACTCGCAGAGCATTCGCCGTGATGCCTCGCCTTCGACAATCAGAGGCTTCATCACACATCATTCAGAGCCGGGCTGTCCTCAGCCCGGTCGGCCCCATCTGGGGGGGGCCCGCTTCGCCAAGGCTACGCCGCGGATACCAACCGGACTCTGAAGGAATCGGGGTGCGTCGAGACGCTTGATACATGCCTCTTGCTTATGGGCAAGATGCCCGTGCTACATGGGCGTCTGCAGTACAACCGGACCCCGTT
>CAZKCX010000729.1:0-3488 GCA_964550865.1 uncultured Planctomycetales bacterium | reverse complement strand
CGAGCATCCCCGTGCAGATGCTGCGTATCCCTTGCCCGAGCCGCAGCATTCATGCCGCGCGGAGATCGACCGCGCGAGATGAATCTCGCGGCTCGGGCAGTCCGCACCCTACGCGGCATCCCTGCAACGATCCCTTTGATGCACCCGCACAGACCCACGGACCCGACCGGAAAGGCCTCCGGTCCCGGCCGATTCCACCACGTCCGCCCAACGGCCGTTTGCGTGCGGGCGTAGGGATGGACACAATGTCGGCGCCCGGAATCCGGTCGGGCCTCCGCAGGCCCGCGAAGGAGGAAACGCCACGTGAGCAAAGCGAAGAAGAGAGCGGTCCCCGCCAAACGATCGCCCAGAAAGACCAAGAAGTCCAAGGTCCGTGTGGCGCTGATCGGCGCGGGGGCGATGGCCAACAGCGTACACTATCCGAGTCTTGCCGGCTTCCGGGACGTCGAGCTGGTCGGCCTGTGCGAGTTGGTCAAGGCCAAGCGCGAGGAGACGGGCAAGCGGTTCGGCATCGCGAAGCACTACCACGGCTATCGGCAGATGCTCGAGGAGGTCCGGGCCGACGCCGTCTACGTGCTCATGCCGCCGCATCACCTGTTCGACATCGTGATCGATGCCCTGGGCCGTGGGCTCGACGTCTTCATCGAGAAGCCGCCGGCCGTCACGACCTTCCAGGCGGCCAGCATGGCGCGGCTCGCCAGGCAGAACAAGTGCGTCACGATGGTCGGCTTCAATCGGCGTTACGATCCGATGCTGAGGCTCGCCCGCCAGCGGGCCGCCAAGGCCGGAGCGATTCAACACGTGGGCACGACGTTCTACAAGCTCAATTCGGCCATCTACTACGAGGGGGCGATCGACGTCATCGGCTGCGACGCGATCCACGCCGTCGATGCGTTGCGATGGCTGGCCGGCGGAGAGCCGATCAGCGTGGCGGCCGCCGTCGGACAGTACAACGACGTCGTGCCGAATGCCTGGAACGCCGTGGTGACGTTCGATACCGGCTGCGTCGGTGTGCTCCAGACGAACTGGAACACCGGCGGTCGCATGCACCGGTTCGAGGTGCACGCCCCGGGCTACTCCGCGTACGTCGAGACGCAGGCCGAGATGGACGAGGTCACCGAGCAGGGCCGCACGCGAACCACCATCGCCGATATCGTCGACGATCCCGAAGACACGAAGACGAACTTCGGCTTCGATCGGCAGGCGCGGGCGTTTATCGACGCGGTGAAGTCTCGCAAGCAACCGGGCGCGAACTTCGAAGACGCGGTACGGACGATGATGCTCGTGGACGCCATCCGTCGAAACGATGCGGCCATGTACCCGGGGCCGGACGAATGCATCTCCGGCATCGGCGCGGAGTTCTAGAGGATCCGATGAGGGCTTACAGGACGTGGCACGGCCGCCCCCGGCCGTGAGCATCGGGATAGCCACCGGAGATCGATGCTTCCCCCAGTCGAGGGCGACTGGGCCACGCAGTCCCTCGCCCCAAGCCCGCAGGTGAGTAGGCAAGAGACATGGCGCGCAAGAAGAAGATGAAGGAGCGGCATACGGAAAGGAAGCCGGCACCCGTCGGTGAGTCCGCGACGGGCATGCCGGGCGACTACTCCGCGGGACTGCTCATCTTCTTTCCGCTCGAGCTGGCGACCTATGCGGCACTGGCACTGGCCGAGACAACCGGCTTCGGCCAACACGGGGCCGCGCCGTGGCAGATCGGCTTCATCGGCGGGAGCATCGTGCTCGTCGGCCTGGCGATCGTCCTGCGGCTGGTTCGCGACCGGACGATTCGTCGTGGATGGCTGACGCTCGTCGCGGTCCTCTGGCTGGTCTTGCTTGCGGCGCGGATCGTGCCCCTGTTCCTGCTGGCCGGCTCAGCACTGCCGACCGTGCTGGCGATCTTCATCGGCGAGCTCGCCGCCGTATCGATGGTGCTGGCCGCCGCGCGAGATATGGGCGGGAGCGCGTCCAGGGTTGTGACCTGAAGGAATCGAATTCTCGGACTCCGGCGGTTGCGTTCTGTCTCCTCTTTGAAGGAAGAGCGCACTCCTCGAGTGCACGCCGGTGCTCATGGCCATCGGATGCGCCCGGGGCGCCTCGCCGCATTGACATCCCATCGGACGGTCCTTGTAATGCGTTCCGTTGTCGAAGCAGGTATAGGGGATCCATGTCCAACGGCTCGCACATTGGTGTGGTGGCGGACGAGGACTGCCTGGATCGCTTCGGTCCGGCAGTGCGTCAACTCTGCGTGGGGATGATCGACGAGGCCATCGGCGCGACGGTGGTCGGGGAGGAGGGCTCGGGCGTCGAGTCGCTCCAGATCGGGCCTGTGCGCGTCGAAACGCATGGTTCGCTCGGTTGGTGGCGACAGAAGCGAGCCCTGGCCGACCTGGTCGCTCGACTCCGGAAGTTCCCGCCGGACGTGGTGCACGCGGTTTCGGGCGGTTGCGCGTGGTTGGGCGCACACCTGGCGAACGCGCTGGACGTGCCACTGGTGATCTCGCTGACCGGACGGGAAGAGCTGAACGAGGAAACGGCCCCGTACTACCATTCCGCGGCCAAGGTCCTCGCCGTGAGCGAGTCGCTCCGCTCGGCGGCCATGCAGTATCTCCGGCGGAGCGAGGACGACATCCGGCGCATCCCGTGGGGATTGATGGCCGGCCAGGAGCCCTCGTGCTTTCTGGACGACGACAAGAGCGCGACATTCGTCACCATCGCTCCGCTCGAGGTCAACATCGGCCTGGAGGATCTCATCCACGCGATCGGACAGCTCAATCGCGGACCGTCGCCCGTATTGCTCTTCGTGTTGGGGGCGGGGTCCGGCGAGAGTGAGCTGCGGCAACGGGCCTCGCGCCTCGGGCTGAACGAGCGTATCACCTTCGTCGGCCCCATCCGGGAATGGGCGTCCGTGCTTCGAGGGGCGGACGGCTTCGTCCTTCCGTACGTCCAACCCCGTCTGTCGATGCATCCGATCGCCGCCATGGCCGCCGGCGTGGTGGTCGTGGCCGCCGGGGGGAACGACCACGACTGTCTGATCGAGGGTGAGACCGCGCGCATCTATGATCCGCCCTGCATGGAGCTGCTCTCGGCCGTGCTGGCGGAGGTGTTGGCCGATCGCCAGGCCTCCCGGAGGCTCGCCGCCTCCGCCCAGCAGTACGTCGCCGACCACTACCGGGCCAGCACCATGGTGAGCGAGACCGTCCAGCTCTATCGAGAGCTGACGCTCGAGCAGGAGACGATACGGATGCCGGCCCCCGAGTAGATCCTGTCCCCTCCGCTGCCCCGGCACTCGATCGCACGAGCTTGTGGTTGTTTCACGTCGAGGGGTGCTTCTCGGCGGCGAACCCGCCTTTCGGTGCCTCCTCCACCGGCGCAAGGGCGTGGATTCGAGCCAGGATCAGGTCGGCGACCTCCCGCCATGCGTCGCGGTCCTTGCTCCGGTCGGCGTAGGGGCTCAGATCGATAGGCTGCCCGTAGCGGACGCGGGCGTGGTG
>CAZKCX010000728.1:0-3494 GCA_964550865.1 uncultured Planctomycetales bacterium | reverse complement strand
GGCGGGGTGGAATAGGGCAGGCGCGGCTCCGCGGGGTAACCGCCACGTTGCATTGCAGGCGCGGCTTTCACGAAGCCGCTCGCTTCTCACCAAGCTCTCGCAGGAAGGCCTAGCTGCATCGAAGTGATGCTTGGCTCGGGAAGCTGCCGCCACGGCCTCTGTTTTCTCGTGCCGGCGTGACGTACTTCCCCCATCGCCCCGCAGAGGCTCACCATCCAGATCGGTTTCCGTGGCGTCGCTTCAAGGCGAGGAGCCCGAGAGCACTCGCCACCCAGAGCAAGCCCAGCTGTCCCGTGTTTGCGCCGGAGCCGCAACCGCGGTGGGCGGGGCCCTCCTCCCGACCATCAAGGGCCGAGCCCGACTCTGCCGCCCTGGCAGCTTGCGTGGCCTCAGCCGGCGGGCCCTCCCCTTCGCCATCGAGTTCGACATCCTGGTCGGGACACTCGTACTTCCCTTGAAGACTGAGCTCATTGCCGTGTCGCGCGATCACAACATAGCCATCGTCTTGCTTGCTCACCCACCCATTGCCGTCTAGATCCTCCAGGCAGAAACCGCAGGCGAGCCCGTCATTCGCTGCAACGGCCGCATAGTCACCGGAAAGCACCCTGCCGTCTTGATTGACATCGCCGTGAAGGACCCGGAAGTCGAGACGGAAGTACTCGACATCCCAGGATGCGACGGGTTCGAGCCGGTACCAGGTACGATTCTTCAGGACGCCGAAGCCCTGATGCTCTCCGACCTCCTCGCAGACAAGCGTGTCGAGGGCACCATTGGCTTGGCTTCGGGCCGCGCGGAATGCCCAGTCTTGAGTCAATGCGACGTCCTCTCCACCGCATAGCGGCGTGATGGTCACAGGCTTATCCTGCGGCATGCGGGCCAGCGCGTTCGGATCCCCAAACACGATCACGACCCTGTTCTTTCGAAGCTTGGGCAGAACGCCGTCCGGAGGGGGATCACTCGACACCTCGTCACATCCGATGTCGCACCTTCCAAAGAGCACCCGTTGATCTCCATCAATGTCTGTTTCGTCGGCGTTACCGACGAGGGCGTTGTCCCCTGCGTCAATGCAAGAGGAGTTGTTTCCAAGGTGATAGTCCCAAATCCGGTAGGTATCACCGGCGTTTGCCCATGCCATCTCCTCTGCCTGGCGCGAATCTGGAACGCAGATGATGGCCTTCTCCGTGTTGGACCAGATGTAGAGTTGAGCGGATCGCGACGTGTCGGGCTGGAGGAACTTCCCTGCATGTTCGTCCGGGTGCATTCGAGCGTTGCTGTCCATGAATACAACTAGCTTGCTGGCACCCCAATCCAGGAAGACCCACTTGCTTGTCCACGTTCCGGACCGACACTTGGCAAAGTGGGCATTGGGATCCTGGCTATTCGGGTACGCGTTGAGCCCAAGCTCGTCGTGCCACCATTCTTGCGGCAGTTCACCTCCGTGCCAGTAGATGTGCGATCTGCCTCCGCCAATGAGACACGACGAGATCTCAGCTACTGACGAGGAATCTGCCAACAGGATTTCCTGGCCCGTACAGTCGGGCGTGGTCTCAATCCCCCGAATGGCGAAACGCGTATGCACCTCGTAGTAGCCATAGCTGTCGGTCTTCATTGACGAAAGAGGCGACCCGGGCACCCGAATTGTCGCGTCAGCCAACGGTTCCCCATCACTGTCGCGCACGTGGCCCGACACGGTTGTTGCGGAGATGGGTACCTGGAAGACCTGTGTCCCCGCTCCGGGAGTGATCCATTCACTCCGATTCGTCCATACGATGCTGTTCGCCACATCAAGTCGAGTCGATGCGGTTCCGTTTCGGCCTGAACAGGTGATGCCCCCGCCCAGGCCGGCCACGTTCCTGCATACGGTCAGGTTGCGGACCAACGGCGAAGCTCCGTCGGCGAAATGCATGGCCCCACCGAATTGCTCTGCGATGTTGCTGATGAACAGACAGCTGAACAACGCCGGATCGCTCGTCACGAGGTTCCCGTGCGCGGTCTCCCGCACCTGGCCTCCGGCGTACAGGGCACCCCCATGGAGACCCGCCGAGTTGCCGGCGAAGACGCAGTTGACGATCGTCGGGCTGGAGGCGTGGCAGCGAATTGCCCCCCCGAAGAACGCCGTCGCATTGGCGAGCAGGATACAATTCCGGATCGTGGGGTTGCTGTCGTTGTAGCAGAAGATAGCCCCACCGCCGTATTCCGACCATCCATTCGTGATCGTGAAGCCTTCGATTACGGTGTCTGGCCCTTCCCCTGATGTGAAGCAGAAGGCCCGGTCGGTACCTTGACAACCTATGATGCACTTCTCAGGCCCGCCCTCGCTTCGCAGCGTGATCGCCTTACCCCTGAAGTTCAAGCCGCGATTGCCCGGCTGGGTGTAAATCCCGTCCGCCACGACGATCACGTCACCATCAACGGCCCGGTCTATCTTGGCCTGGATCTGGGCGTTCGGATTACTACTGGGTCCATCGACACGGAACTCCGCGGCTCGGCTCCGATCGAGGTTGATGCTGAACACAAACAGTAAGGCCGCAAGGAACAGCGAGCGGAGGTGCCTCATCTGACTTTCCCAAACCATGGGTTAAAACCCCTTGCAACGTCCAATGTTGCAAGCTCAGCTTCCCATCCCCCTTGAACGCGATATGGTCTGTGGCCTGGCTGTCCGCGCCCCAAGCCTCCGTGATCTGGACAGCTGCAAGGCCGGCATCGTCGATGCAATTATCGGACTTCCAGACTGTCCGTCAACCCCGCATTTCCAACTCTTGGCCTGCCCCCGAGTCGAAGAGGGCCGGCGGGCGAGAAGTGGCATACCAATGCTTGTATACTATTCTATACCTTTACCATCCTACTATTTTGGGCTTGCTTCCCTCGCGTATCAGGGCCTATCGAGAAACCGTGTAGTGTTGGACGAACGCTCCGTCACTCACCGAGTCAGTGACGGAAAGCAGGAGTGGAGATGAGGCGGGGACGGGTCGGTGGGGTGCTCGCGGATGAATCTCGACCTCGACGGGTCGATGTGGTGATCTTGGGGGAGGCGTCGGTACGGTACGACGCCGCCTTTAGCTGGTAAAGGACTTAAGGCAGTTCAGACGAGGTGATCGACGCAACTCCGAGGCATCCCAGCCAAGGACAAATGCCGTCGTACTTGTGGGGCGTGGCCGTAAGGAACCAGACGGTGTTGAAGTAGACAAGCAGAGATTAGGCCACGCCGCGCATGACGGATGGGCTGTTCGAGCGAGAATCCTATCGACGTCGGCCCGCTACGACTCCTCCGCGAAGATGCAGCAGTCGTTGACCGACACTCGGCAGGCAATCCCGATTGGACAGCCACGAACTTCTTCAAAGGCCTGCGGCTCCAGGTCGGCACGAACGGAGCAATCCCCCTCTTCTTTCGTGCGGAGTTGCGCCTCGAGAATCACTGGCTTACTGCGCAACACCTCACGACGCTCTTTGCACGCAAGACACTCATTGCCTACCATTAACTTGGTCCTGCTTCG
>CAZKCX010000727.1:0-3518 GCA_964550865.1 uncultured Planctomycetales bacterium | reverse complement strand
TCACGTGCGTCGGGAAGCCCGCACCACCGGCCCCGACGACGCCACAATCCCGAATCTGCTCGATGGTGATCTGTGCCATGGTTACGTCTTCGTGCCCGCCTTCTGCTCCAGGTACGCATGGATGCCGGCCGCCGCGTGCCTTCCGTCATGGACGCTTCGCACGACCGTCGTGCCGCCGTCGATGAGGATGTCGCCCGCCGCGAACACGCCCTCCCGAGAGGTCATCATCGTCTCGCGACGTACAACGAGGCGTCCTCGCTCGCAGTCCAGCCCTGTCAGCAGCTTTTCAGCGGCATCGTCGGGGCGCTGTCCGATTGCCTCGATGACCGTATCGGCGGGCAGGTGGAACTCCGTGTCCTCACGGTCGACGGCGTTGTCGGGTGTGAAGACCCCCGGCTCGCGCCAATCGATCCGGATGAAGTCGACGCCCGTGACGCGGCCGTCGTGGGCGGCGTATCGAAGCGGCCGCACCCGACTGTGGAAGAGCACGCCCATCTCCCACGCGTGGCCGATCTCTTCCCGCGTGCCGGGCATCTCTTGGGGAGACTCCAGGCTGGCGATCTCGACCTGCTCGGCGCCGAGCCGATACGCCGTCCGGGCGGCGTCCATCGCCACGCTGCCCCCGCCGATGACGACCACGCGCTTGCCGACCTCGGGTGACGAGGCATCCGGGTCCTTGGCGTCGGCCAGGAACTCCAGCGCGCCGAAGATGCCTTGCAGGCCGTCGGATTCCAGCGGGAGTCGGGCGGATGACCAGCAACCGATCGCCAGCAGGACCGCGTCGAAGCCTTGATCGAAGACGGCGTCGAGATCGGTGACCGCCTCGCCCAGCCGCACCTCGGCGCCCAGGGCATCCATTTCTTTCAGCTCGCGGGCGACGACGTGCGGCGGCAGCCGATCGTCGGGGATCGCCTGGCTGAGCATGCCGCCGGCGCCCTTGCGGGCCTCGAAGACCGTCACCGCATGACCCGCAAGTCGCAGCTCGATTGCGGCGGCGATGCCCGCCGGCCCCGCGCCGATGACGGCGACACGATGGCCGGTCGGTGGGCCCGGTTCCCTGGGCAGCAGGTCGTGGTCCAGTGCGTACTCGCTGATGAATCGCTGCAGGCGGGCGATCGTGATCGGGTAGTTCAGCTCGCTATTGCGGCAGCGCTCCTCGCACTGGCGCTCGACCGGACAGATGAACGCGCAGCTCAGCGGCAGCGCGTTGCACGTCTTCAGTGCGCGAATCGCACCGGGGAAGTTGCCCGTGGCGATCGAGCCTACGAACTTGCGAACGTCCACCTGGGCCGGGCAGCCCTGGTTGCAGTGCGGATCGGTGCATTGCAGGCAGCGGCGCGCCTCGTTGACGGCCTCGGTCTCTGTATAGCTCTCTCGGCTTGGCGTGGGATTCATGACGCGGTTCCCTCCGCGGAGTGCTCCTTCAGCCGGTAGGTGATCGCCCCGACCGGACACAACGATCGACACACCCCGCAGCCGATGCACTCGTCCGGATCGACCCGGGCCTTCTCCTCGTCGGTCATCGTGATGGCCTCGCAGTGGCCGGGCTTGAGGCACCGTCCGCACCCGATGCAAATCTCCTCGTCGACGAAGGCGTGTCCTTCGACCAACCGCACCTTGTCCGGTGTGGTGAAGTTCGACAGCGCGACGCCGCGGAGCTCCTCCAAGGAGCCGATTCCATGTTGGGCCATGTAGTCGTCGATGCCCTCGGTCATCCGGCCGACGACCTCCCAGCCGTTCCACATGATCGCGCTGCAGACCCCCACGCCCGTCGCGCCCCACATGACGGCATCGACGACGTCGTGCCAGGTGTCCAGGCCTCCCGATGCGATCAGGGGCAGATCCACCGCCTGGGCGACCTGCGCTACGGAGAGATACGTGGCGTAGCGGCAAACGGATCCGTTGGTCGAGCCCTGCGGGATGCCCTCGAGCAGCGGCATGTCGGGCCGACCATCCTCAAGAAGTGGCGGCAGGCCGCTTGCGGGGGTACCGACGACGTGTACGCCGTCGGCGCCCGCCTGCTTCATGGCCTCGCACCCCTTGAGCAGGTTGCCGCGGGTGGACGGCATGATCTTCGGGACGATGGGGCGGTCGGTCATCCCCCGCATGATCTCGACCAGTTCGCCGCAGACGTCGGGATGATCGGCGATAGACGCCCCGCCGTGGTCCTCTGCCTCCTTGCTCTTCGGGTCGGACGTGTCCAGGTTGGGGCAGCAGAAGTTCGGCTCGAGCATGTCCGAGCCGGCGTCAAGGAACTCTTGCGACATCAGCTTCCATTCGTCGACGGCCGCGCCGACCGCGCTGTAGTTGGCCATCATGCAGACGTCGAGTTCCGCCTTGACGCGGCGCATCAGCTTGGCGGCGTCCGCGATGCCCAGGCGCTTGTTCGTCGGCGACATGATGACGTTGCCGGGCAGGCTGAACGTTCGCATCTGCGATTGAAAGGGTACGTTGACGAAGGTTAGCTTCAGGCTGACCGCGCCCGCGCCCGCCTCGACCGCCGCCTGGATCTTGGAGAACTTGTCCGTCAGCGGACCCGAGGCGATGGTGATCGGGTTCTTCAGCGTCAGGGTGCCGAATCGGACCGCCTGGCTCCGGTTCTTTGTCGTGCTCATCAGACCGAACCCTCACGTGCAAAACGACATGATAATGGTTTGGGCTCGCAAGAGGGAGTCCCGGCGGCGTGGTGGGTGAGCATTTGCGGGCCCCGCTGCCTTCCGCAAATGCGTCACACGGCCTCGGTCGGTGGTCGGACGGGCAGGGGGGTTTCGCTGGGCGGTTGGCCCGCGCCCACGCTGACCCACGGTACGTTTCGGGTGGCCGGCTTGAGGCGGCTACGCAGGTTGTCCAGGACATTCATGAAGTTGATGTACGAATCGTAGGGCGACTCGTACGGATTGAAGTACTTGTGGACGTCCCCGTCCTCGAAGTACTTCGTGCACATATAGTAGAAGTGGTCGGAGATCTGGAGCTTCCGCCAGTCGCTGATGATCTCCGAATTGCTGGACGCCTTCACCTTGCCTTCGAGCTTGTAGAGCTCGTGCAGGGCATTCGATTGCATGGCATTGCCCAGCCACGCGGAGAGGTCGCGCTCCGTGTCGGCCCAGCTGATCATGTGCGGGGTGTCGAACTCGCCGGAGACCTCGTACCGGTCGATCACCTCCGTCGGCGTGAGGAAGTCGTTGTCGGGGTAGCTGAAGATCACGTCGGGCAGGTTGCGCACGAAGTCGAAGATCCCCGTGTCCGCCCACTGATGCTCGCCGAAGGTCTCGTAGTCCATGAACAGGTTGATCACCTCGCCGTTGCCCGACAGGCGGTGGAGCCACCCCGCATAGGTGTCGGCGTTGAGCGGGTAGGCGGACCATTGGCGATTAGAGAACCGGAAGGCGATATCGTCCGAGAGCCGGTAGTTTTTCAGCAGGAGGTAGAGTTTGTAGCAGCCGGCGGGCTGGTAGACGAAGTTGGCGCTGCGCCAGCCCAGCATCTGGTCCGCACCCTCGGCCAGGATTGTCCTGTAG